>JAJXXS010000125.1 GCA_021780975.1 Pseudomonadota bacterium | reverse complement strand
CCGAACACCGCCAGCGACGACCCCAGGCCGCGCTCCTGCGCCGCCAGCACGTCAGTGCGGTAGGCGTCGATGACGATATCCTGCGAGGCGGACAAAAACGCCACCCCGACGCCGACCGCGGCGAACACCGCCGGCTGCGCCACCGGATTGAGTCCGCTCATGAGCAGCAGCACGCCTGCCAAACTCAGCTGGGTGAGCACCAGCCAGCCGCGCCGCCGTCCCAGCCAGGGCGGCTCGAAGCGGTCCATGAGCGGTGCCCAGAGAAACTTGAAGGTGTAGGGCACGCCCACCAGACCGAGAAAGCCTATGGTGGCCAGGTTCACCCCCGACACCGTGAGCCAGGCCTGCATGGCCTGGCCGGTGAGCGCCAGCGGCAGGCCAGAAGCGAACCCCAGGAACAGCACCGCGGCCAGGCGGTGGGCGCGGGCGAGCGGAGCAGGAAGCGCGGGCAAGGCGGCAAGCATGGAGAGCGCCATTCTACGCGAGCGCAGACGCGTCCAGGATGGCACGCCGCGCCCCCGGAGCGCCGCGCGATCCACGCTCCCTTATCTCACGCGGTGCAATAATGCTGCCGCATGGCCTCTTTGTGATCGAACAACAGACGCGAAGCGGTTTGTGTTTTCATCGCAGCCTCCGTGGATGGCTCAAGCCTTGTAATCGTAATCGACCACCAGCGGCGCGTGGTCGGAGAAACGCTCGTCTTTATAGACGAAAGCCGATTGGGCCTTGGCGGCGATGCCGCGGGTGGCGATCTGGTAATCGATGCGCCATCCCACGTTCTTGGCCCAGGCCTGGCCGCGGTTGCTCCACCAGGTGTAGGCTTCCCCCGTTGCTTCCGGATGCAGGCGGCGGTAGACGTCGACCCAACCCAGCTCATCGAACACCTTGGTCAGCCAGGCGCGTTCCTCGGGCAGGAAGCCGGAGTTCTTCTGGTTGGATTTCCAGTTCTTGAGGTCGATTTCGCGGTGGGCGATGTTCCAGTCGCCGCACAGGACGACCTCGCGCCCGCTTTTGGCGAGCCGCGCCAGGTGCGGGTAGAAGTGATCCATGAAGGCGAACTTGGCGGCCTGGCGATGCTCGCCGCTGGAGCCGGAAGGCAGGTAGAGAGAGACCACGGAGAGATTGCCGAAGCGTGCCTCGATGTAGCGGCCTTCGATGTCGATGTCGGGTATGCCCAGGCCTTCGACGATCGCGTCGGGCTGGTGCCGGCAGTAGAGGCCGACGCCACTGTAGCCCTTCTTTTCCGCGTAGTGGAAATAACCGTAGCAGCCGGGCGGGTTGAGCATGGCGGCGCTCATGTCGACGGTCTGCGCCTTGAGTTCCTGCACGCAGACGATGTCGGCGTGCTGCTGCGGCAGCCAGTCGAGCAGACCTTTGCTGACCGCGGAGCGGATGCCGTTGAGGTTGGCGCTGATGATGCGCATCGTGGTTCTTTCAGGGAGTTGAGGCATGCAACAGGGCGACCAGCGCCTCGGTGAGCTGGCGACTGGCCACCGTGCGGTCGCTGTTTTGATGCACCTGGGCGTGCCAGCGCGCCAGGTCGCCGTCTTGCAGGCCCTGCTCGGCGAAGAAGCGGGTGAGCGGGCAGTTGGCGTGGTCGGTGGGATACTGGCCGGCGCCGCTGTGCATGAAGTTCCAGTGATAGGCGAGCGCGCCGAGCGCGGTGCGCACCACGCCAGGCACGATGGGTAGGGTGAAGCGGCGCCGCCAGTCGAGCAGATCCTCGGCCGGCATGGGATGGCCGAGCACATGGCCCTGGCCGCTGGGTGCGCCCATGACGGCGACGGCCTCGGCCACGCCGACATCCTCCAGGCCCTCGACCACCACTTCCAGCTCGAAGTCGCGCCCCACCTGGATCAGGGCGGCGATCAGCCCCAGGGTCTTGAGTGGATCGGTACGCAGACGCGCGACGAGCCCCTGATCGATCTTGATGGTGCGGAACGGCAGGCCCGACAGGCGCAGCAGGCTGCTGTAGCCGGAGCCCAGGTCGTCCATGGCGAGGTTGACGCCGAGCGCCGCCAAGCGCTCCGTCGCGGCGCTCTGCTCGGCCTTCTGCAGCTCCTGGGTTTCGAGGATTTCCAGCGTCAGGCGCGACGGTTCGACCTGGCGGCGCTGCAGCGCCGTGCGCACCCAGTGCACGCAATCCGGATCGAGCAGGGTGGCGGGGGCGAGGTTGACCGAGATGCCGATGGGCCAGCCTTGCTCATCCCAGCGCGCCAGTTGGGCCAGCGCCTGATCCAGCCCCAGACGGAACAGTTCGTCCAGTTCGCGGCCGCCCAGCAGGGGCATGAACAAACTAGGCGCGACCAGCTGGCCGTTCTCAAGCTGCAGCCTGGCCAGCGCCTCGACCTTGTCGACCTGGCCGGTCCGGAGATTGACCACCGGCTGCATGTGCATGACCAACCCGCCGTCGAACAGGCGCGCGCGGTAATGCTCGGTGACGCCCTGGGGCAGGATGTTGCTTGGCGCCGAGGCGCTGCAGCGTTGCCACAGCTCGGTCCAGCGCTGCTGCAGGCCACGCGCAAACTGGCGCATCCATGCCGACTCGAACTGGCCGGGATAGGCGCCGTGCAGGCGCAGCGTTTCCACGGGGTAGCCGTGGGCATCGAAGATGGGCACGGCCAGGCCGCTACGCACGCCCAGCGGGGCGAAAACCGCGTGCCAGGGCGCGAACTGGGCGTCGGCCAGATAGGACGCCGCGCTCATGATGCGGCGCGCGCGCCAGGCCTGCGCCACCAAGGATCGGCCCAGCGCCTGCTGCTCGTCCAGCACGGGCTGGATGGCGGGCGCGCGGGTGACGTCGTGCACGGCCTGCGCCTGGCTGCCGGCCACGTCCTCGATCTGGAAGCGGCCGTCAGCATCCGGGCGCATGAGCGCGGCGGCGCGCAGGCCGGGCAGCTCCCCCAGCGCCTGCAATTCCAGCGCCGCAGCGTCGACCCACAGCGTGCCGACACCGGGCAGCGGGGTGGAGAGATAGGACAGGTAGGCGTCGGAGGTGGCCTCGGCGGCCTTGAGCTGCGCCTGCAGGTCGTCCTGCAGGCGGCTTTCCGCGACGAACTGCAGGTGCTTGCGGTGCCACTTGGCGGTATAGGCCTGCTCCAGGCTCTCGCCCAGCAGGACGCGGTAGAGCAGGAAGGCTTCGACGATGAGCCCGCTGCCGACGCCGCACAAGGCGTGGACGCGGCCCAGCTCGCGGCCTCGTTCGACGACCGCCTGGCGCGTCGTGGCGGGGTCCAGCAGGAACCTGAGGTGCTCGGCCTGGCGCGCCACGAGCCGTTCGCGCTCGGCCGCGCTGAGCGCGGAAAGAATGGCCTGCGTCTGCTCCAGCGCGCCAAGCCGCTGGTACAAGGCCTCGACCAGGGGCACCACGGCCTGCTCCCAGTGGCCGCGCGCGCGGCCCAGCAACTCGGCGGAGTGCGCGCCGTAGGGATCCAGCACCGGCTCCGACAGCTCCTCTTCGGCCGGCGCGCTGGCCAGCGTCCACCAGCGCTGCCGGCTGGCCTTGTGGGTCTTGGCCTGGTAGAGCGCCGCGTCGGCGATGCGCAACAGCGCGTCGCCCTCCTCGGCGTCGGTCGGGAACAGCGCCAGCCCGAGGCTCACGCCGACGCTGGCGTGCTTGCCGGGGGCGACCTCGAAGGCGCTCTCCACGGCCTCGTGCAGGCGATTGAGCACCACGCCGAGCTGCTGCATGAGCTGCTGGCTATCGAGCTCGTCGATCACGACGACGAATTCGTCGCCACCCATGCGCGCCAGGAAATCGACTTCGCGCAGGCGCTGCTTGAGACGCTGCGCCAGCTCCTGCAGCAGACGGTCGCCGGCGGCGTGGCCGTACAGGTCATTGACCGGCTTGAAATCGTCGAGGTCGAGCATACCGACGGCAAACGCGGTCTCGTTGCGGCGGGCATGGGCGATGACCTTGGCGAGCTCGGCCTCCAGCGCCCAGCGGTTGGGCAGGTGGGTGAGCGGGTCGTGCATGGCCTGGTACTGCACGCGGCTTTCCGCCTCGTGGCGCTCGGTGACGTCCCAGTTGACGCCGATGACGCGCCGCGCCGCGCCGCTGGCGTCGCGCACCATGATGGCCTTGCCGGCGACCCAGCGGATCTCGCCGTCCGGGCGGATGATGCGGAATTCGGTATCGAAGTTGCCTTCGCCCTTGAGCGCCTGCTGGAATTGCGCCTGGGTGCGCAGCAGATCGTCGGGGTGCACGCATCGGCTCCAGGCGTCGTAGGCGCCGGAGAAACTCTGCGGGCGCACGCCGTACAGGGCATAGAGGCGATCGTCCCATTCCAGGCGGTTGTTGACCGGATCGTAGTCCCA
>JAJXXS010000266.1 GCA_021780975.1 Pseudomonadota bacterium | reverse complement strand
GGATACAGTTTTCCGCGCGCTTTAGCGGCACGTCCTACGAGATCGCCATACCGGTGGATCGCGTGGCGGCGATCTTCGCGCGCGAAAATGGCGAGGGCCTGCAGTTCCCCGTGAGCGACGAGGGTGCGGCACCGCCCGAGGGCGGGGCGACGCCGGAGGGCGAGCCACCTCCCAAGGGGCGGCCCAGCCTGAAGGTCGTCAAATAAGGCGATGTACCTTTACAATGCGCCCGTCGCGCATGGGCGCGCAGACAACCCGCCGCTTTAGCTCAGTTGGTAGAGCAATCGCCTTGTAAGCGATAGGTCGTCCGTTCGAGTCGGACAAGCGGCACCACCGTTTTTCGTTGCGGGAACGTTCATAGGAGGGTGGGCGCCGATGGTCTACACTCACGTCTGTATCGGCGCCGGCGCGGTGGCAGTCTCGAACCGGCATGCCGCAGCAACCCATACTATTGCTCTTGTGCAGCCCATGATGGATAGCGAATTTCCCACCCTCGCTGATAACTGCCCATTGCGTCGGCGCGCCCATCCGCGGCTTCCGGGTTGAGGAAATGGGCGCGGGGGATCTGAGGGCGCCGGCGGTCCCAAGCCCGCAGGGGGAAGACGCGGCACGGGACATCTTTTTCATGGAGGAGGCACTGGAGCAGGCGCTTCTTGCCCAGGCGGCCGGGGAGGTGCCCGTGGGCGCCGTCGTGGTCTGCGGCGATGAGGTCGTCGGGCGCGGCTACAACCGGCCCATCTCCGGCAACGATCCCACCGCCCATGCCGAAATCATGGCGCTGCGCGATGCCGCCGCCAGGATGGGCAACTACCGCCTGACGGATTGCGCCCTGTATGTCACCCTGGAGCCCTGCGCCATGTGCAGCGGGGCGGTTTTCCACGCCCGCATCGCCCGCCTGGTCTATGGGGCACGCGATCCCAAGACCGGGGCGGCAGGCAGTGTCATCGATCTGTATGCGCAAGCGCGCCTCAACTTCCACACCCAGGTTGCCGGCGGCGTGTGTGCGGAGGCGTGCGGACGGCTGCTGACGGAGTTTTTTGCTGCGCGCCGGCTGGCCCGGGCGGCAGCCAAGAGGGGGGATGGCGGTGGGATATGAGGCACCCTACATACACGTGAGCCTGGGGCGCCAGCAATTGTATCTGCTGGAGCCGGCCCCCGAGGGCGAGGTGCTGTTGCGGCAGTACCCGGTTTCCACGGCGCGCAACGGCGCGGGCGAAGAGATGGATAGCTATCGCACGCCGCGCGGCCGCCATGTCATTGCGCAGAAGATCGGCGCCGGGCTGCCCTCCCATGCCGTTTTCGTGGCGCGCGAGCCCACCGGCGAGATCTGGACGCCGGAGCTGGCGGCACGCTATCCGGGGCGCGACTGGATACTCACCCGCATCCTCTGGCTGGGCGGAGACGAGCCGGGAAGAAACAGGGGGGGGCGCGTCGATACGCAGGCGCGCTACATCTACATCCACGGCACCGCCGATGAGCATCTCATCGGCTCACCGGTTTCGCACGGCTGCATCCGCATGAAAAACGCCGACGTGCTGGATTTGTTCGAGCGCGTGCAGGTGGGCACGCGGGTGGACATCAGCGAGGTATAAGTCGGCGTCTCAAGCCGCCCCGCGTCTCGGCGCGTCCGTTTCCCGTCTTACTGTGGGTGCTGCGCCCGCCACTGCTGCAGGGCACGCAGGGTGTTGGCCACGTGCTTGCCGGGAAACAGGCTTACGTAGCGGTAGATGATGGTGCCGTCCGGCGCGATGACGTAGGACACGCGGTTGGCCACCGTGCCGACGATGGGCATGGCGGCATCGTAGGCCCGCATGATGCGCCCGTCGGTATCCGCGGCGACGGGGAATTTGCTGCGGCACTCGCTCACGGAGAATTTTTTCAGGGTGTCGATGCCGTCGTGGGAGACGCCGATGACGGTGGCCCCCAGCGCCTTGTATCGATCGATGGCGGCGGCGAAGTCGTGGGCCTCGATGGTGCAGCCGGCAGTGAAGGCGGCGGGGTAGAAATACAGCACCACCGGTCCCTGCTTGAGGGCGTCGCCCAGCGAATAGGTGTAGACCTTGCCGCCCAGCGAGGCCTGGGCGGTGAAATCCGGCGCCCTGGCGCCGGGTTTGAGCGCGGCAAAGGCGGGCAGCGTGCAGGCGGCCACCAGGGCGCCGGCGATGAGCGACAGCGGGATGCGTTTCACAGGGTTCTCCTCAGGGCCGGTCGGTGGACGGGGCAGGCAAGCGGCAGTTCAGGCGAGCAGGGGATCGAGTCCCTCGCCGCGCAGCATGTCGGTGAGCGCGATCAGCGGCAGCCCGATCAGCGCATTGGGGTCGTCGCCCTCGTAGCGCTCGACCAGTGCGATGCCCAGCCCTTCTGACTTCGCCGACCCGGCGCAATCGTAGGGCTGTTCCTTGCGCAGGTAGGCTTCGATTTGCACTTCGCTGAGCTGGCGAAAGTGCACGGTCACCGGGATTTCCCGGACCTGCATGCGCCCGCTCGCGCTGTTGAGCAGGCAAAGCGCGGTATGGAAGACCACCGCGCGCCCCTGCATGGATTTGAGCTGGGCGAGGGCGCGCGCATGCCCGCCTGGTTTGCCGATCTGCGCGCCATCGAGGGTGGCGACCTGATCGGAGCCGATGATGAGGGCGGCGGGGAATTTCTGCGCTACCGCGCGCGCCTTGAGCTGCGCCAGGCGCAGGGCCGTCTGCGGCGGAGTTTCTCCACGCAGCGCGGTTTCGTCGACGTCCGGCGCTGCGCTCTCGAAAGGCAACTGCAGGCGAGCCAGCAACTCGCGGCGATAGCGCGAGGTGGAAGCGAGCACGAGCTTCATTCGGGTTGGATCTCGACGAGCGCCTGGTCAGGTGTCACGGCATCGCCCTTGCTGCAATGGATGTTGACGACGGTGCCGGAAACAGCGGCCTGTACTTCGTTCTCCATCTTCATGGCCTCGATGACCAGTACCGGATCCCCGGCCTTCACCTGCTGGCCGGGGGTGACCAGCACGGCGACGACAGTGCCCGGCATCGCTGCGGTGACATGGCCGGGATGCGTGGCACGGGGCTTCTGGCCTGCGCCGGCGGGAAGTGCGGCTGCAGTGCCGGCGGATGCAGGCCCCGCAGGGGGCGCACCGATGGTTCTCTCCAGCAGGGTTTCCACCCAGACTTCCTCGGCCACGCCATCGACGCTGACGAAGAAAGGTCGCGTGGCTTCGCCGCGCCGGCCGCTGCCGGCGATCTTGATGTGGTAGGTCTCGCCGTGCAGCGTGATCTTGAACTCCTCAGGCGCCTTGCGCGGGGTCTCTACCGGCGCTGCGCCCTCCTTCGGCTTGAGCGCTTCGGGCTTGAGGGTGCCGGCAGCGCGCTCCTGCAGGTAGGTGCGTCCGAGGTCGGGGAACATGGCGAAGGTGAGGACATCTTCCTCGCTCTTGGCCAGATTGCCGATGTCCTCGCGCAGCTTGTCGAGTTCATCGGCGATGAGGTCCGCCGGGCGTTGGGTAAGCACGGGGGTGTCGCCGATGGCCAGCTGCCGCACTCCATCGTTGACCGGCGCCGGCGTGCGGCCATAACGCCCCTGCAGATAAAGCTTCACTTCGTTGGTGATGGACTTGTAGCGGTCACCGGTGAGGACGTTGAGCACCGCCTGGGTGCCGACGATCTGCGAGGTCGGGGTGACCAGCGGCGGATAGCCCAGATCGGCGCGCACGCGCGGAATCTCGTCCAGCACCGCATCCATCTTGTCGAGCGCGTTCTGCTCCTTCAGCTGATTGGCGAGATTGGAAATCATGCCGCCGGGTACCTGGTTGACGAGCACGCGGGTGTCCACCCCGGTGAAGTCGCTCTCGAACTGCCAATATTTCCTGCGCACCTCGCGGAAGTAGGCGGAGATTTCCTCCAGCAGGGGCAGGGACAAGCCGGTGTCGTAGGGCGTGCCGGCAAGTGCGGCGACGAAGCTTTGCGTGGTGGGGTGGCTGGCCCCTTCGGCAAAGGCGCCGATACAGGTGTCGATGATTTCCGCTCCGGCTTCCACGGCCTTCAGGTGCACCATGGCCGCCAGGCCCGAAGTGGAATGGCTGTGGGTGTGGATGGGCAGGCCGGTGGCTTCCTTGAGTGCCTTGACCAGTTCATGGGCCGTGTACGGGGTCAGCAGCCCGGCCATGTCCTTGATGGCGATGCTGGCGCAGCCGAGGGCGGCGAAGCCGCGCCCGAGCTCCACGAAGTGGGGAATGTCGTGAACCGGGCTCACGGTATAGGAGATGGCGCCCTCGGCATGCTTGCCGGCAGCCTTGACCGCGGCGATGGAGACTTCCATGTTGCGCAGATCGTTCATGGCGTCGAACACGCGAAACACGTCGACGCCGTTGTCCGCCGACTTCTGCACGAAGG
>JAJXXS010000119.1 GCA_021780975.1 Pseudomonadota bacterium | reverse complement strand
GCTCGCACACAAGGTGTACGGCGCCGACAAGATCGTCGAGCGCCATCGTCACCGCTATGAAGTCAACAATGCCTATCTCATGCGCCTGGAAGGCTCCGGCCTCACCATCGCCGGCCGCTCGGGCGACGGCGAACTGTGCGAAATGATCGAACTGCCCGGCCACCCGTGGTTCCTGGCCTGCCAGTTTCACCCCGAGTTCACCTCCACGCCGCGCAACGGCCATCCCCTGTTCCGCGCCTTTGTGGAGGCGGCCCTGGCGCAGCGCCGCGAACAGACGCGGCTGGAGCATGTGGCATGAAGCTGTGCGGTTTTGATGTCGGCATCGATCATCCCCTCTTCCTCATCTCCGGCCCCTGCGTCATCGAGTCCGAGCAACTCGCCCTGGACACCGCCGGCCAGCTGAAGGAACTCTGCGCAACGCTGCAAATTCCCTTCATCTACAAATCCTCCTTTGACAAGGCCAATCGCTCGTCCGTCAAGAGCTTCCGCGGCCTGGGCCTGGACGAAGGCCTGCGCATCCTGAGCGAGGTGAAAAAGCAGATCGGCGTGCCGGTGCTGACCGATGTGCATGAGGACACGCCCCTGGAGGAAGTCGCCAGCGTGGTCGACGTGCTGCAGACGCCCGCCTTCCTGTGCCGCCAGACCAACTTCATCCAGAATGTGGCGCGCCAGGGTCGGCCGGTGAATATCAAGAAGGGGCAGTTCCTCGCGCCCTGGGATATGAAGAACGTGGTGGACAAGGCCAAGGCCGTCGGCAACCAGCAGATCATGGTGTGCGAGCGCGGCGTGTCCTTCGGCTACAACACGCTGGTTTCCGACATGCGTGGGCTGGCCATCATGCGCGCGACCGGCTGCCCGGTGGTGTTCGATGCCACCCATTCGGTGCAGCAGCCGGGCGGCATGGGCGACAGGAGCGGCGGCCAGCGCGAGTTCGTGCCGGTGCTGGCGCGCGCAGCGGTGGCGGCCGGCGTGGCGGGGCTGTTCGCCGAATCGCACCCCAATCCTGCCTGCGCGCTGTCCGACGGACCGAATGCCTGGCCGCTGGGGCTCATGCGCGAACTGCTGGAAACGCTAAAAGAACTCGATGCCGTGGTGAAGCGGCGCACGTTTATCGAAGACAGCCTTCTGCAACGTGCCGGAGAAGATCCTCAAAACCCTGATCCGCGCTAGCGCCGCAATTGCCGTGCCGCGCAGACAACCCGAAAAAAAATTGAAGGAACAAGATGAGTGCAATCGTTGACGTTGTCGCCCGCGAAATTCTCGACTCGCGCGGCAACCCCACCGTCGAGGCCGATGTATTGCTGGAATCCGGCGTCATTGGCCGCGCCGCGGTGCCGAGCGGCGCCTCCACCGGCAGCCGCGAAGCCATCGAACTACGCGACGGCGACAAGAGGCGCTATGGCGGCAAGGGTGTCCTCAAGGCGGTCGAGCATGTCAACACGGAAATCTGCGAAGCCATCATCGGCCTCGACGTCGAGGAACAGGCGTTCATCGACAGAACCCTGTGCGAACTGGACGGCACCGAGAACAAGTCGCGCCTGGGCGCCAACGCCATCCTCGCCGTGTCTCTCGCCAACGCACGCGCTGCCGCCGAAGAATCCGGCCTGCCGCTGTACCGCTACCTCGGCGGCGCGGCCCCCATGCATCTGCCGGTGCCCATGATGAACATCATCAACGGCGGCGCGCACGCCAACAACAATATCGACATGCAGGAATTCATGATCATACCGGTCGGCGCGCCCAGCTTCCGCGAAGCCTTGCGCTATGGCGCCGAGGTCTTCCATGCGCTGAAAAAGCTGCTCGACGGTGCCGGCATGGCCACGACCGTGGGCGACGAAGGCGGCTTTGCCCCCAACCTCGAATCGCACGAAGCGGCGCTCAAGCTGATCGTACAGGCCATTGAAAAGGCCGGTCTGCGGCCCGGCCCAGACGTCGCCATCGGCGTCGACTGTGCCGCCACGGAGTTTCACAAGGACGGCCGCTACCACCTGGCCTCCGAAGGCCTGCAGTTGACGGCGGCGGAACTGACCAGCTATCTCGCCGCCTGGTGCGACAAATACCCCATCATCAGCATCGAGGACGCCATGGCGGAAGATGACTGGAAAGGCTGGGCCCAACTCACCGCCAACCTGGGCAGCCGCATCCAGTTGGTGGGGGACGACCTCTTCGTCACCAATGCCAAGATCCTGCGGCAGGGAATCAAGCAGGGTATCGCCAATTCCATCCTCATCAAGGTCAACCAGATCGGCACGCTGTCGGAAACCTTCGAAGCCATCGAAACCGCCAAGCGCGCCGGCTACACTTCCGTGATTTCGCACCGCTCCGGGGAAACCGAGGACAGCACCATCGCCGACCTCGCGGTGGCGGCCAATGCCATGCAGATCAAGACCGGGTCGCTTTCCCGGTCCGACCGCATGGCCAAATACAACCAACTGCTGCGCATCGAGGAAGAGCTGGGGCTGGCCGCCCGCTACCCCGGTGCGGAGGCCTTCCGCCATCTGAGCTGAAGTGATCCACCGCGTTCGTCTCCCGATTCGCAGCCGCACCCTGGTTCTTGCCGTTCTCCTGGCGCTGCTGCAATATCCACTCTGGCTCGGGCAGGGAGGCTGGCTGGCCGTGCATCAGGCGGACGAGAAGGTGGCCGCGCAACTAGGGGTGAATGCGCAACTGCAGGCGCGCAATGACGTACTGGCTGCCGACGTGCAGGATTTGCAGAAAGGCGGCGACGCAATCGAGGAGCGCGCCCGATCGGAACTGGGAATGGTCAAGCCCGATGAGCTTTATGTACGTATCGTGCATGGCCCGCTTCCCGTCCAACCGATGCCGGCCACGACGCCAGCACAGAACCAGGTGATCAAAAACCAGGCGCACAACCCATGACAGAGTTGCAGATTGCACTGGCCGCCATCGGCGCGTTGGCGGTAATTGCCCTACTCGTTTTCAACCGCCTGCAGGAGCGCAAGTATCGCAAACAGGCGGAAAGTGCGCTGGTGCGTCCTGATGAGGACGTGTTGCTCAAGACACCGCAGCAAAACCGCGGGACGGAAACTGCACGGCAGAGTGTCCGCATAGAGCCGGTCCTGGGCGAGGAGACGAAAATCCGTGTCGCAGAAGCGGAAGCACCTCCGCCCCCCCCGACGACCGACGAGCAGACACCGCAGGAAGAGATTGCAGCCCCTGCGGAAGCGCCCTCCGCGCCGATTCCTGAAGCCCCGGTGCCGCCCTGCGCACCGCAGGATGAGGCGATTGAATACCGCATCCGCGTCCTGGGCGGCAACATCCTCACCAGCGCGTTTTCAGAGGCCATGACCCGCAGCAAGTCCCTCTCCAAGCCCGTGCGTTGGCGCGGTCTGCCTCTCGGCTCCCAGGTCTGGGAGGATCTGAAAGCCTGGTCTGACCGCCATTACCGTCAGATCGTCGTGTCCCTGCAACTGGCGGATCGCAATGGCAGCGTGGAGGAAGACGAACTGGGCACCCTGCTGACGCTGGTCAATACAGCAGCCCGTGGGCTGAATCTCCGCGTTCAGAGCGACGATGCGGCGGAGGCATTGGGGCGCGCACAGCAGTTGGATCTTTTCTGTGTCGATGTCGACGTGCTGATTGGCCTCAATGTCGTGGCGCGCGGCGAGGAATCGCTGCCGCTGGCGGCCGTGCGGCGGGAAGTCACGGCCGCGGGCCTGTCGCTGGCGGCGGACGGAACCTTCCAGTTGCTCGACAACCGTGGCGAGATCCTTTTCTCGCTGTGCAACCAGGAGTCCACGCCGTTTCACCCGGAAAACGTCGACAACCTGCAGACCCGGGGGGTCACCCTGTTGTTTGATGTGCCGCGGGTGACGGATGGGCTGCGTGTATTCGACCTCATGGTGGCTCTGGGACGCAAACTCGCGCACGAGTCCGGCGGCATGCTGGTGGATGACAACATCCGCCCACTCACCGAAGCGGGCATAGAAAAAATACGTCGCCAGCTCACGCAGATCTACGCCAAGATGGACGCCAAGGGGCTCCCTTCGGGCAGTTCGCAGGCCCTGCGGATTTTCTCCTAGCGCGCCAGGCATGGCGGCATCGGCAGCGGACCGCACACGCGCAGCAGAATTGCGTCAGGCGCTCGAATACCACAACTGGCGCTACTACGTTCTCGATGCGCCGGAAATACCCGACGCCGAATATGACCGCCTGCAGCGCGAGTTGCAGGATCTGGAAGCGCTCCATCCTGAACTCCAGACGGCAGATTCGCCCACGCGGCGCGTGGGAGCCCCGCCGCTGGGCCAATTTGCCCAGGTGGCGCATCGCACGCCGATGCTTTCGCTGAACAACGCCTTCAGCGAGGAGGAGGTGGCGGCCTTCGATCGGCGCGTGCGTGAAGGCAGCGGACTCGCGGAGATCGAGTACGCC
>JAJXXS010000366.1 GCA_021780975.1 Pseudomonadota bacterium | reverse complement strand
CTGGTGGCCGGGATCGAGATCAAGCGGCGTGGGGATGTGCGTCGCGCCAAGCTCTATTATTTGCGCTCGCGTTCGGGCAAGTCGGCTCGCATCAAGGAAAAGCTGCCGGGCAAATCCGCTGCCGCGGGGAAGTAAGCCGGCGCGGCCGGCATGGGCGGCGGGCTTTGCTATTACCCGCAGCCGGTGCATAGTGTGACCATGCCGCCCGCAACCTACCATGCCATCGTCGCCGTGCCGTTCGGGCGCTTGGGATTGCTCGAACAGCAGGCGGCTGTCGCTCGCATCGATTTTTTGCCGCCCGGCGAAGATCTCCTGTCGCCCGCCACGCCTTCGCTGCAAAAGGCTGCTGCAGCGTTGCGCGCCTGGTGTGAGGATCCGGAACGCCCGTTGGATTTTCCCTGGATTGCGCGCGGGACCGCTTTTCAGTTGAGTGTGTGGGAGGGTTTGCGTGCCATTCCCCGCGGCCGTACCACAACTTATGGCGGATTGGCCAAGAGCCTAGCCAGTGCGCCTCGCGCGGTAGGCCAGGCTTGTGGCGCCAATCCGTTGCCCATCGTTATCCCCTGTCATAGGGTGGTGGGCAGTCGTGGCCTGGGCGGCTTCATGCATACGCAGCAAGATTTTCCACTCATGGTGAAACGCTGGCTTCTGGGCCATGAGCGATGCGCTGATTGACCGTTTCTGCGATCACCTCTGGTTGGAGGATGGTCTCGCTCCCAACACACTGGCGGCCTATCGGCGGGATCTGAGCGCTTACGCAGGCTGGCTCGCGCACGAACGCCGCGTCAATGTCGAAGACGCGAGCGCGAGCGACCTGCAGGCCTGGCTCGCTGTTTGCCTCGCCCGCCGCAAGAGCGCGAAGAGCGCGGCGCGCTACACCTCCAGCCTCAAGCGTTTTTATCGCTTTCTGGCACGCGAAGGCCTCGTCGGTGCCGACCCCACGCAGAATCTCGATCACCCGAAATTGCCCCGCAGCCTGCCGAAGAGCCTCTCGGAAGCGGAGGTCGAGGCCTTGCTCGATGCCGCCGATGACGCCAGCAATCTCGGCCTGCGTGACCGTGCGATGCTGGAAACCATTTATGCCACCGGGTTGCGGGTGTCTGAGCTGGTGGGGCTCAAGTTGCTGCACCTCGATTTGCGCGCTGGCATGGCCAGGGTGACCGGCAAAGGGGGCAAGGACCGGGTGGTGCCGCTGGGAGAGGTGGCCCTGGAATGGATCGGGCGCTACCTGCGCGAGGCGCGCTCCGATCTGCTCGCAGGCAGGCAAAGCGACCTGGTATTCGCCAGCCCGCGCGCGGGGGCATTGACCCGGCAGGCCTTCTGGCATCGCATCAAATTGCTTGCGCGCAAGGCCGGGATCCGCACTCCGGTTTCGCCGCACACGCTGCGGCATGCCTTTGCCACCCACCTGCTCAATCATGGCGCAGATCTGCGCGTGGTTCAGCTGCTCCTCGGCCATGCCGACATCTCCACGACGCAGATTTATACCCATGTCGCCAAGGAGCGCCTGAAGCGCCTGCATGCGCAGCATCATCCGCGCGGTTGAATTCAGCGGCTGCGCTCGATGACGATGCCCAGTTCCCTGATGCCGCGCACGATGGCGAACTTGGTGACGCTGACTTTCACCCAGGGTGCGCCGAATTCGTCCAGCACCAGGCGGGCGATTTTTTCCGCTACGGTTTCCACCAGTTCGAACGGCTGGGAGGAAAAGCGCTCCGCGATGCGTGTGGCCACCTCGCCATAATTTATGGTGTCCGCCACATCGTCGGTTTCGCCTGCCTTGTGGTCGGGCAGGCCGATTTCGAGATCCAGGCGCACAGGCTGAGGGATTTTGCGTTCCCACTCATAAATGCCGATAATGAGTTGCAGGCGAAAATCCCGCAAGAACAGAATATCCATGGCCGTTGCGCAGATCGCGTGCGGTTGCAAAGCCCTCGATTTTAATGCAAAACCTTTATTCCCTTCTGGTCCTTGCGAGTGCCTATCTGCTGGGTTCGCTGTCTTTTGCCGTGATCGTGAGTCGCGTGATGGGGCTGCCTGATCCACGTTCGGTCGGCTCGGGAAATCCTGGCGCCACTAACATGCTGCGTTCGGGGCGCAAGGGCGCCGCGTTCCTGACCCTTGCGGGGGACATGGCAAAGGGTTGCGCAGCGGTCATGCTGGCAGGCTATGCTGCGCATGCGCTCGAACTTGCCCCCTGGGTGGTCGAGGGGGCGGTACTTGCGGTCTTTCTCGGGCACGTCTTCCCTGTGTTCTTCGGCTTTCGTGGGGGCAAGGGAGTGGCCACCGCGCTTGGCGCGTTGTTCGCGTTTGATTGGCGCGTTGGTGTGGTGGCCCTGGTGGTTTGGTTGGTGGTTTTTGCGGCCACGCGGATTTCCTCCCTGGCGGCGCTTACCGCGGCCGCCCTTGCGCCGCTCGGGGCGGCTTGGCTCGGTGCGGACGGGCATGTGCCTGTCCTGATGCTGCTGGCGCTGCTGATATTCTGGCGCCACACTTCCAACATCCGTCGCCTGCTGGCGGGCGAGGAGAAACGCTTTGGCAGATCGCGCCCGTGAGGGCGAACGCCCGTCAGTGACAATGGGATAGCGCCGCATGGCTTGGTTCGAAAAGGAAATGAACTACGCTCGGGAATCCTTGAAGGAGGTTTCCCGCGACGCCATCGGCCAAGCTGGCGAGCGCCTCGCCCTGGTGGTGAAGGAAGGAGTGCAGGACGCCGGCAGCGAATTGCGTGACGTCATCGAGGAGGCGGGCAAGGAAATCGACGCCAAGCTGGAAAAAATTTCCGCTGAAATCCATGCCCAGCGCCAATTCACCAAGGATGATGTCAGGGAACTCGTCGATTACGCCGCCCTGCAGCTATCGCAGGTGCTGGATGCCCGCATCGCCGTCGCCAAGGCCGAGATCACCAGCCTCGTGCAGGATCGCGTGGAATACTTCAAGCGCGAAGTGGACGATTTTTTCATCCGCCGCCAGCAGGATCTGGCGCGCGAGCGGCGCCGCATGTTTTACAACGTCAGCATCGCGGTGACCGCGTCCCTGCTGGTCGGGGCAGTGTCCTGGATGTACCACCGCTGGGTCGGTGGGCAGATCGACATCTTTGGAATTTTCCGCATTCTTTTCGCCTCTCTAATGGGCGGATACACCGTCTATCTTGCTGCCTCATTGCTGCGCCGCTGGCTGCGCCTGGCGGAGCATCGCAAGGACGTGATGTTTCTGGCCATGCGTTACTGGGGGGTGCTGCGGCCGGAGAGCGTGTTTTTTACCGTCCTGCTGATCTGCGTGCTGGGTCTGGTCGTCGGCCTGCTGCTGTTTCCAGAACTGCTCGTCAAGCTGCCGGGCGGAGAGCGATTTTTGCACTGGATGCGGCAGGCATATCCCTTTTTCGGCCGCTATTGACGAGCGCGGGGCCTGCGGGCCGGTGTGGCGCGGGCGCTCTCAGTCCTGCGGCGACGTTAGGCTCGCTAAATCCCAGCGCGGGCGCACGTCGAAAGGGGCCAGATTTTTCCCCTCGCGCAGGCGCATGGCGCCCGCATAGGCGATCATGGCGCCGTTATCGGTGCACAACTCCGGCTCGGGAAAAAAAACTTGTGCCCCGAGAGCGTGGCAGCCTGCCGCAAGCGCGGCACGCAGTTGCCGGTTGGCGCCTACTCCGCCGGCGACAACCAGGCGGCGGCTTCCGCTAAGGCGCAAAGCTTGCAGGGATTTTGCCGTCAGGATGTCGCATATTGCAGCCTGAAAGGCGGCGGCGATGTCTGCCCTGGCTGCGTCCTCAGGGTGTTTGCGGCGCAGCGTGGCGACCGCGGTCTTGAGTCCGCTGAAACTAAAGTTGAGGTCGCCGCTGCCCAGCATGGGGCGGGGCAAGGGAAAGCGCGCGGCTTCCCCCTCCTGTGCCAGGCGCGAGATCGCCGGCCCGCCCGGGTAGCCCAGCCCAAGCAGCTGGGCGGTCTTGTCGAAAGCCTCCCCGGCCGCATCGTCGAGCGTTTCCCCCAGCAATTCGTAGCGGCCCACCGCGGCCACCTGCATCAACTGGGTGTGGCCACCCGAGACGAGCAGGGCGACGAAAGGGAAGGAGGGGGGCTGGCTGGAAAGGAGGGGGGAAAGAAGGTGGCCTTCGAGGTGGTGAATGCCCACCGCCGGGATATCAAGTGTATAGGCCAGACCGCGGGCGATTCCGGCACCCACCAGCAGCGCACCGGCCAAGCCTGGGCCGGCGGTGTAGGCGATACCGTCGAGGCTGGCAAGGGCGCAGCCCGCGGCTCCTAGCGTCTCGCGAATCAGAGGTACGATGCGCCGGATGTGGTCGCGCGAGGCCAGTTCGGGAACAACGCCGCCATAATCCCGATGCATGGCGATCTGTGAATGCAGGCGGTGGGCGAGCAGGCCGCGGGCGGTGTC
>JAJXXS010000327.1 GCA_021780975.1 Pseudomonadota bacterium | reverse complement strand
GTTCCCTTACCGCCTTGGCACCCCGCTTCCCGGATGCCATGGCCTTGACCACGCTGCCGTTGAATTGCGGATGATTGTCACCGTAGATGCTGACCGCCATCTTGCCGTTGGTATAAGAGGTAAGAAATTCGGCTTTCTCCGCCTTGCAACCGCCCGCGAGCTTTATCTGCTCCAGTTCTCCGGAAGCACCGACCCGGTGAGTGGCGAAGTATTTCCCATCGAGCCGGAAGGTTCCTGGATGCTCACGCTCATAAACCGTATTCGGGATACTGCCCGCGGCAATGAATACGGCACGGGCGGGGATTTCGAGCGTTTCCCCCACTCGATCTGACGGCCCAGTACGTTGCAGCAGCATGGACCTCACATGCCCGTGCTCATCAAGCTTCGCTTCCACGGGCTCAAGCTCTTCTGCGTAATAGATTCCCTCCTCGAAGGCCTTGGCTATCTCTTCGTGATTACGCAGGTAAGCGGGAGACTGGTTCATGGGCCGCCGATAGACAACGGTGACCCCTCCCCAGCGCCGCAGGAGCGGTGTGAAGTTGGGCGACTCGCCCGCCAATCGCGCCCTCTCACGCTCGGCACGAATCTCCCGTCCGTGGGACAGGTACTCATCCAGGATGTCATGCTCCTCGGCTGTCAGCGGCTTGGTGCTGTCGTCTTGAGATGGCGGCATTGCCTCATGACGCTCCAGTATCTTTTCAACTTGCCGCACGTAATAGGCTTGCACCTCAGTCGCCGTATCGATGGCGGTCAACCCTCCCCCGATCACCAATGCCGGGAGACGAACCTGAAGATTTGACAGGCTGGATTGCTTGGCCGCACCCGTCAGTTGCAAGGCCATGAGAAAATCGCTCGCTTGTCGAATTCCCCTGGCCAGCCCGTTCTTGATGGGGATGACGGTCGGACGTCCAGCCCCCGTGGCGAGTGCCACATGGTCGAAGCCCAATTCGCTGGCATCTTCCAGCGTCAGCGTTCCTCCCAAACGAACTCCGCCGTAGACTCGGAATAGGGCATTTCTGGCCAGCACCAGGTGAATGAGCCTCAGGAAATTCTTATCCCACCGTATGGTGATGCCATATTCGGCCACACCGCCGAACCCGGACATGACGCGCTCATCCAGGGGCTCGAACAAGTCTTCAACTCGTGCAATCGGGTTCGGTTTCTGGTCAATGCCGCCTACCCACTCTGAAGGCAGAGGTTCGATTTTCAATCCGTCCACAGCGACCACACCGAATCCTGCCTGGGTGAGGTGGTAAGAAAGATTGAATCCGGCGGGGCCCATGCCCACACAGAGTATCTTGAGTCCATTGTTGGGTGCAGCATAGGGCCGCTCCCGGTTCAACGGATTCCAGCGGGTCAACAGGAAGTAGATTTCAAAACCCCAACGCCAGTGAAGCACGTCGGTAAGAATGCGCGTTTCAATTTGAGGGATGTCGACTGGATCCTGCTTTTGATAAATACAGCTCTTCATGCAGTCGTTGCATATGCGATGCCCGGTGGCCGGAACCAAAGGGTTGTCGATGACTATCGCGGCCAACGCTCCCAGCGTATACCCTTCACGCTTCAGCATGTGCGCTTCCGAGATCCGCTCGCCTAGAGGACAGCCCGTAAGCTCGACGCCCAGCGGGTTGGTGCGCAGCCCCCCCGTTTCCTTGTCCGGCAGGCCTTTGGAGCAATAATCGCCTTCATGGCTGTGGCAATAGACACAGTAATGCACCTGATCCATGGCTTGCCGCAGAGAGAAGCGTTGGTCCGTCAGATTGAACCCGTCCCGCCGCCTTTGATGCTCGGTTTTTCCCATCACCCTGGCGGCGGCATCCTTCTCCATGCGCACCAAAGGGACCATCTCCAGATGATTTACCTTGGCGGGAAAGTTGAAGCAGGTCCAGCCTTTCGTTGCCAGGCGCCCCGCGTCGCTGGTGGCTGCAAGCCGGCACCATGCCTCCAGCAACGCCAGATTTTCCGTGTCTGTCCTCTGGCTGGATTTCTTCCACAGGATAGCCACAGCAAGCTCGCGGTCTTGCAGATCCTGATCCAAATGCGCCTGCAATTGGCTATCGAGCTCGTCAAAGTCGCCCGCTGCTTGTGCTTTGCGTTTCAGGCATGGTTTGACGAACTCGTTTTTGAACGACTGGATGACAGCGTCGTTCTCCTGCTGGGTTCGCAAAGCGTCCCGATCCGCGGTGACCCCAAAGGCCTCGACCAGAAAATTCTCAAGATGCCGGGCCGACTCGGTAATGACCGAGGAGACCGCCACGGGCGCGTCCAGCGCGCCTGCACGGAACTCGTCAAACCGCTGTGCCAAGGCACGGTCCTGTTCGCCGAGATATTGGCGGAACAACCGGTCCAGGACAGGCAGCCTTTCGGGGAAATAGAGATCCTCGTAATTAAAGCCTGCAAGGTTCAAATTGAGTTCGGAGGTATTCATGCTTTATCCTAAAAAAGACATGTCAACACATGTCATGACATGTTGTTGTGTGCGAAGGGGGCTGCGCCCCCCTTCAGTCAAACCAGTTCGGCGACGCCCTCTGGCCCCACTTCGATTCCAAACCCTGACAGGCCCCCGTCGTGGAGTTCGCCCCCCATCGCTTTCAGGCTTTCCTCTCGGATGAGTTCCCGAAGCCTTGATTTCAAGCTCATATAGGCAGGATGTCCCTCCATGGCCGGCGTTCTTGGCCTAGGCAATGGAACGACGACCTCCTGCTTGATACGGCCCGGCCGTGCGGTCATGACGAAAATACGATCGGACAGAAAAATGGCCTCGTCGATATCATGAGTGATGAAGATCACCGAGATCCGGAAGCGCTGCCATATGTTGGTGAGAATCTGCTGCATAATGACCCGCGTCTGGGCGTCCAGCGCCCCGAAGGGTTCGTCCATCAGCAAAACCTGGGGGCTGGTGGCGAGCGCGCGCACGATGCCTACACGCTGCTTCATGCCCCCGGAAAGCTGGTCCGGGTAGTGATTTTCAAAGGCCAGCAAGCCCGCCAATCCGAGCAGGGTGCGCGCCGTGGTCTCCCGCTGCGAACGCGGCATTCCCTTCATTTTCAGGCCAAACTCGACGTTCTTCCGGACACTCAGCCAAGGAAACAGCGAGTACTGCTGAAACACCATGCCCCGGTCTGCGCCCGGTCCGACAACGGGCACACCATCCACGCCTATGCTGCCAACCGTGGGCTGGATGAACCCTGCCACTGCGTTCAACAGCGTCGACTTGCCGCACCCGGAAGGTCCGATGATCGAAATGAATTCTCCCGGCTGCACGCGCATCGAGATGTCAGAGACGGCTTCGACCAGGTTGTCCGACCCACCGAAGCAGATGCCCACTTGCTCGATGGAAATGAGTCCTTTCACGGCCTCGCTCATGCGCTTGCTCCTTTGCGGCTGTTGGCAACCCAGGGCATCAGCAGATTTCCGGCAAGCCTGATCAACCCGCTGCACAGCAGGCCGAGTATGCCGATGACGATCATGCCGACGACGATGTCCTGGTACTGAATCAAGGAATAGGCTTCCCAGGTGAAATACCCGATGCCGAATTGGCCGGAAATCATCTCGGCCGCTATCAGCGAAACCCAGGCGACCCCCATGCCGACGGACAAGCCGGTAAAGATATGCGGCAGCGCCGACGGAAAGACAATTTCCCTGAGTATCGCCACTTCGCGCGCGCCGAGACATTTCCCTGCGCGCAGCAAGACCTTGTCGACCTGCATGACGCCATGGATCGTATTGATGGTGATGGGAAAAAAGGCACCCAGAAACGTGATGAAAACGATGCTCGACTCATTGGTAGGCCAGAGCATGATGGATATCGGAACCCAGGCGATGGCGGGTATCGGCCTCATCAGTTCGATGGGCGGGAACAGCATGTCCTTGGCAAGCCGATATCTCCCTATCAACATCCCCAGCGTGACTCCGGACACCGCAGCAACAGCGAACCCGGCAAAAATCCGCTCCAGGCTCACCCACATGTTTTTATAAAAAACTTCGCTGCGCCCAAGTGCCAGGAAATCGTGCAGAACTGCGCCCGGGGATGGGATGTTGTCAAACCGAACGTAAAAGTCCCATTGGTATTTGGTCGCCAAATACCAAAAGCCGACAATGATCGAAATCGAAATGGCGCCAAGCAGCACGCTGCGCGCGTCTCGCGCGAATCCCTCCAGCCGGCGCATTTTTTTTACCTTGGGAATCATGGACACCGGCGCAACCTGGGCGCTCGATATCGCCTGGACAGCCGATGGCTCAATGCGGACATCCGAGGCTTCCGCGACGGCGTCATCCACCGCCGGTTCTTGCGGCACAGGCATAAGCAGTTCGGCAGATTGCATCATCACTACTCCTTCGTTATCACGTTTGATGCTCGACACAGGCATGGCTCGATAGACGCGGGCGCCCTCATGACTTTTTCAGCCA
>JAJXXS010000193.1 GCA_021780975.1 Pseudomonadota bacterium | reverse complement strand
CAGGTTCTGCATGACCCGGCTCACCGAGGCCTCCAGGTCTATTGCCGGGTAATGCCCCTGCTCCGCAAGGCGCCGGCTGAGCACGATGTGGCCATCGAGAATGGCGCGGGTGTTGTCTGCGATGGGGTCCTGCTGGTCATCCCCCTCCATCAGGATGGTGTAGAAAGCCGTGATGCTGCCGGCGCCGTCACGCCCGTTTCCCGCGCGCTCGACCAGCGCCGGGAGTCGGGCGAACACGGAGGGAGGAAATCCGCGCGCCGCCGGCGGTTCCCCTACTGCCAAGGCCACCTCCCGCAAGGCCAAGGCGTAGCGCGTCAGGGAATCCATGAGCAACAGCACGTGGCGCCCCTGGTCACGAAAATGTTCCGCTATCGCGGTCGCCACCTGTGCCCCGCGGATGCGGGTCAGCGCCGAGGCATCCGCCGGAGCCGCCACCACCACCGCACGCCGCAGACCTTCGGCGCCCAGAATGTCCTCGATGAATTCGCGCACTTCGCGGCCGCGCTCGCCAATCAGGCCGACGACGATGACGTCAGCCTCGGTATTGCGCGCCATCATGCCCAGCAGCACGCTCTTGCCCACGCCGCTGCCGGCGAACAGGCCCATGCGCGCGCCGCGCCCGACGGTAAACAGCGCGTTGATGGTACGCACGCCGACATCCAGAGGCTGGCGTATCAAGGCCCTTTGCAGGGGATTGATGGGATGGGTCGCGAGCGATACGTAGCTGTCGGGCATCAGGGGGCCGAGGCCGTCCAACGGCTTTCCGCTGCCGTCGAGAACACGCCCCAGCAAGGCGGTCCCGGCCGGCACCCGTATGTCTGCCGGCAGCGGAGTGACCCGCGCACCGGGCGCCAATCCCTGGATATCCCCCGCCGCCATGAGCTGCAGGAGATCGCCATGGAACCCCACCACCTCGGCCTCTATGCCGCGCTGGTTGGGCATGTTGACGCGACAACGCGCGCCGATGCTGGCGTCCAGGCCGCGCGCCTCCAGGATCAGGCCGCGCATGCGCACCAGGCTGCCGCTCGGGGCCATGGCCACGGCGCCGCCATCCAGCCGCTGCTTGAGCGCATCCAGGTGGCGCGCCCAGTTTTGCGCCGACATCTCCGGCGTGAGCAAGCTCATGCCTCTGTGCTCTCGAAAAGCTGCGCAATGACCTGGCGCCAGCGTTCCTCCAGGCGCAAATCCAGCCCGGTTTCACCCTCCGGGTGGCCGCGGCCGCGCCAACGACGGTCAGGCTTGGCCCATTTCTCCTCGCTGTCGGCGGCGAGGATGAGATCGCCGCGCTCCAGCGCGTCGTCGGCAAGCAGAGTGACGCCGGCGGATTCGATCTCCGGCGCAAGCGCCCTTATCAGGGCAACATCTTCAGGGTGTAAGCGCACCCAGGGAACCCCGCCCCGTATGGGGAAGGCGGCCAACGCATGCCGCAGCACCGCGATGATCTGCTCAGGGTGGATCTTGATCTCGTGGCGCAGAACCTGGCGGGCAACCTCCAGGGCCAGCGCCGTCAGGGACTCCTCGGTCGCTTGGTCGAGCCTGCTCAAGGGCTGCGCGGCGCCGGTCAGGAGGGCGCGCAGGCCGTGCACCTCGCGCTCGGCCTGCGCGCGCCCGGCGGCGACGCCCTCCGCATAGCCCTGCTGGTAGCCCTGCGCCTGCGCCTCGGCACGGGCGCGCGCATGGGCCTGCACGGCGTCCTCCTGTGCCGGATGGCCGGCAAGCTGGGCAGACGTACCCTGCACCTGCGGCGCCGGCCAGGGCGCCACATCGGAGAGATTTTCACGCCGTATGATGGCCGTCATTCAACCAGGGCCTCCGCACCGCCGCCACTCCCGAGTTGGATCTGCCCGGCGGCCTCCAGACGGGTAGCGGTCTGCAGGATTTCCTTGTGCGCCGCCTCGACGTCGCTGAGCTTGACCGGGCCCTTGGCCTCCAGATCGTCGCGCAGCATTTCGGCGGCACGCTTGGACATATTGTTGAAGAATTTCTCCTTGAGGCTCGGATTGGCGCCCTTGAGGGCCATGAGCAGGGTCTCCGACGACACCTCCCGCAGCAGCGTCTGGATGCTGCGGTCATCGACGTTGATGAGGTCCTCAAAGACGAACATTTGATCCTGAATCTTGCCGGCGATCTCCTCGTCCTGGCCGCGCAGATCCTCCAGTATCGTGTTGGCCAGCCCGGTCTCCATGCGGTTGAGGATGTTGGCCGCAGTCTTCGGGCCGCCCATCGAGGACACCTGGATGCTATGCGAATCGCCGGCCAGCTGCTCCTCCAGCATGTCGTTGAGTTCCTTGAGGGCGCCGGGCTGCAGGCTGTCGAGATTGGCGAGCCGCAGCACTGCTTCTGCGGCGGTGCGCTGAGGCAGACATTGAAGCACCTCGCCGGCCTGCTCGGCATCGATATAGGCGAGGATGAGCGCGATCACCTGGGGGTGCTCCAGCTTGATGAGATCGGCCACCGCGCGCGGCTCCATCCACTTCAGGTTTTCCAGCCCGCTCGACTCGCCGCCATGGAGTATGCGTTCTATGAGGGAATTTGCCCGCTCCTGGCCAAGCGCCTTCGTCAGGGCGGTACGCACGAACTGGTCGGCGCCCAGGCCAAGCACGGTCTGGTTTTCCAGCCGCTGGCGGAAATCCTTCAGCACATCGTGCGCCTGGTCGGCGCTCACCCGGCTCATGCGCGCCATCGCTGCGCCCAGCTTCTGCACTTCCCGGGGCGACAGATGCTGCATGACCGCGGCGGCGTCATCCTCCCCCAGACTCAGGAGCAGGATGGCACCCCGTTCGACGCCGGAGATATCCCCTTCATTGGCCATCGGCTAACCATTCCTTGACCACCTGGGCGGCGCGCCGCGGATCCTGCTTGACCAATTCACGCGAAGCGGCCGCATCCGCATCCAGAGTGCGCCCTGCCGCCGCCTGTTCCGCACCAGCCTCAGGAGCGGCGGGGCGCGGAGCCGTCCCGGCCGCCGCTGGCGCGGCCTGCCTGCCTGCCGGCTGGACGCGTCGACCGCCGGTGCGTTTGACGGCACGGTAGATCATGAATCCGAGTATCAGCACGACGATGTAGGGCACGGTGTTCCTGAGCAGATCGAAGAACCACTCGGAACGCCACCACGGCATACCTTCTGCGGCCGCCTTCTGCGCCGCCGCCGAGAACGGCATGTTGACTACCGTCACGGTGTCGCCGCGCTGCGCGCTGAAGCCTATGGCATCCTTGGTCAACTGGGTGATCTGCGCAAGCTGCTGGGGACTCAAAGCCTGCATCTTCACGGTGCCACCCTTGCCCTCAACAGCCTGATTATTGACGAGAACGGACACGGAGAGCCGCTTCACCACGCCCACCGGCTGCACGGTGTGGCTGACCGTCTTGTCCAGATCATAATTGGTGGTCTGCTCCGTGCTGTTGCTGGAAGGCGCGAGGGACTTCAGCGTCGGCGCCAGCTTGGTCAGCTGGGTGGGCGTGAGAGGCGCGGACAGCGGCACCGCGTTGGCGGAGACGCTGTAAGGCGCGGACGCACCGCCCGGCGGCTGATTGCTCAGGGCGCCCGGCACCCCTGCGGCGGCTCCGGCGTTGCCCTGGCTGGCGTTGCTGTTGGACTGCTGGCTCAGCATATGGCCGTTGCCGTACTGCACCGAGCTGGATTCCGTCTTGGCAAAATCGACATCGGCCGACACTGCCACACGCACCCCGTCCGGCCCCACGAGAGGCGTCAGGATGGACTCGATCTGGTGCCGGTACTGCTGCTCTACGGCATTGCGATAGGCCAGCTGGGAGGGCTCGCTGCTGCCCGGTTGAGACTGCGCCGCAGTAAGCAGATTGCCGTCCTGATCGACGATGGCAACGTTTTTTTCATTCAGGCCCGGAATGCTGGAAGCCACCAGATGCACAATGCCCGCGACCTGTGCCGCGCCCAGGACACGCCCCGGATAGAGTTTGAGCAGTACCGACGCAGACGGCTTCTCCTCTTCGCTGACGAACACGGAGGGCTTGGGAATGGCCAAGTGTACTGTGGCAGACTCCACCGCTGAAAGCGATTCCACGGTATGGGCCAGTGACCCTTCGAGCGCACGCTGGTAGTTGACGCGCTCCACAAACTGGCTGGTCCCCAGCGGCTCGTGGTCCAGCACCTCGAAGCCCACGCCGGCGCCCTTGGGGAGGCCGTTGGCGGCAAGCTTCATGCGCGTGTCATAGACCTGATTGCTGGGCACCTGGATGACCGCCCCGCCATCGGTGATGCGGTAAGGCACATTGAGCTTCTGCAGCTCGGCGATGACGAGCCCGCCGTCGCGTTCCGACAGGTTGGTGTACAGCACCTGGAAATCTGGCTTGCGCAGCCACATCAGGGTGACGATGGCAAGGGTGATCAAGCCTGCCACGCCCAGCACCAATCCCAGCCTCTGGTTGGGGCCGAGGCTGCGGAACGCCCCCATCGGGTCGGACAACGTCGCTG
>JAJXXS010000169.1 GCA_021780975.1 Pseudomonadota bacterium | reverse complement strand
ATCCACTGCTCGTCGGGCAGCGCATAAGCCACCTCGATGTTGATATAGCGTTGCTCAGCCACGGACATACACCTGTTCCGCCCTCTTCACGAAGGCGTCCACAAAGGTATTGGCGATGTAGCTGAACACGGGCGTCAGCACCGCCTCCATCGCGCGGCTGGCAAAGGAGTATTCCAGCGCGAATTCGATTTTGCACGCCACTTCTCCGAGAGGGATGAAGTGCCAGTGCCCTTGCAGATGCGCGAACGGGCCCTGCACCAGGCGCAGGTCCATGCGATGCGGGTATTCCTTGGTGTTCTCGGTGGTGAAATTCTGCCGGATGCCGAGATAATCAATGTGGATGGTGGCAAGCGTGGTGCGGTCGTCCCGCTGTTTGACCTCGCCCCCGCCGCACCAGGGCAGAAACTCCGCATAGTGTTCAACGCCATCCACCAAGACAAACATCTGCGCCGGCGTATGCTCCACCAGCACCGTTTTATGCACCTGGGCCATGTTTGAGCCGAAACGGTAAAATTATCCATTTTAAGGAATCTGGCCTCCCATGCCCATTGCGGACAACAAAAAGGCGTTTCACGAGTACTTCATCGAGGAGCGCTACGAAACCGGGCTTGCCTTGCAGGGCTGGGAAGTCAAGGCCATCCGCGCCGGCCGCGTGCAGCTGAAGGAGGCCTACGTGGTGGTGCTGAAGGCGGAGGTTTTTCTGGTCGGCTGCCACATCAGCCCCTTGCCGACCGCCTCCACCCACGTCAAGCCTGATCCCACGCGCAGCCGCAAGCTGCTGATGCACGCCGCGGAAATCCGCAAACTCATCGGCAAGACCCAGCAGGCGGGTTATACCCTGGTGCCCCTGGACCTGCATTACAGCAAGGGACGCATCAAGCTGGAAATCGGCCTCGCCAAGGGCAAGAAGTTGCACGACAAGCGCGAGACCGAGAAAAAACGCGAGTGGGAAAGGGAGAAGGGCCAAATCATGAAAGGTCTCAAGCGCGGGTGAAACCCCAGCCTAGGCGTCCCGTGCTCGGCACCCCGAATTCGGGCGGATAGACGATGTGGCTGAGATAAAGCCCGTCCGCCATGAACGTCGGCGCCGCCAGGGTGCGGTCGCGTGCCGCCAGAACCTGCCCCAGCCACTCCGGGGTTGCCGTCCCCGCACCCACCTGCACCAGACAGCCCACCAGATTGCGCACCATGTGATGGAGAAAACCATCGGCATGGAAATCGAACATCAGATAATCGCCGCAGCGTTGCACGTCGGCACGGCGCAATTCCCTGATCGGCGACCTTGCCTGGCACTCCGCTGCCCGGAAGGCGGAGAAGTCATTCCGTCCCAGCAACCAGCCCGCCGCCGCACGCATGCGGTCGACATCAAGCGGCCGATGATGCCAACCGACACGCCCACTCAGCAGCCCCGGGCGCACGGGGTGATTGAACAGCACGTAGCGGTAACCGCGCTCCGCAACGGAAAAACGCGCGTGGAAACCGCCGTCCATCTCCTTCGCCCAGAAGACGGAAACGCCAGGCGGCAGATGGCTGTTCACCCCGCGCACCCAAGCAGTCAGGGGGCGCGCGCGGGGGGCGTCGAAGTGAGCGACCTGCAGGCCGGCATGCACCCCTGTGTCCGTGCGCCCAGCCGCCACCACCGCGACCCTGCTGCCCGCAATCGCCGCCACGGCGGCCTCGATCGCATCCTGAATGCCACAGCCATTCGGCTGCGACTGCCAGCCGCAAAATCCGCGCCCGTCGTATTCCAGGGCGATGGCTATCCTCACGCCAGCATGGCCCCCAGCATCCCGACGGCGAGCAGCACCGCAACGGCATCGCGCCACGACCACGCCTGCGGGTAGAGCGTGACGTGCGCTTGCCCCTGGGGGGGGCCATCTTCCAGTTCGGCGAGCGCAAGCTTCCAGGGCTTGCTGGGCGCAACGTGCTGCGCCCCTTCCAGCACCAGAGAGAGGCGCACCGCCAGAGCTCGCACGTCTAGCCCGCAGCGCGAGAAAGCTTGTCCAAGCGTATAGAGGCCAAAAATCAGTCTCGCCGGCTCCAGCACGCTGAGCACCTGCGCCAGCGCGCCCAACATCAGCAGCAAGCGAATCACGCGCAGCGTACCGGCTTCGATGCCCGGCCAGCTCAGCAGGCTGATGCCCGGCCATATCGGTTGTCCGGGAACACTGACGGCATAGGTGAGCGGCAGGAGCAGAACAAACCAGCGACTACGACGCAGCAACTGCAGGAATCTTCCGCGTGTCGGTGTCTGCAAGACGATGAGAAGGGTTGGTGCAGCGGCGACAGCGAGGCCGTGCCAGGAAAGGAATTCAAGCCCCAGCACGTAGGCTGCCCAGGAGGCGATGAGGGCGGCAGGATGCAGGCAGGAAAGGCGGCCGGGCGACATGGGGCCCATTTTGCCGTGGCTGCGGCCCGCCGCCAATACGGGCAGCGGGCCGTGCCGCCTGCGGCTAGCCCCGATCACATACCGGCTATGAGGGACTGGGCGTTGCTCTTCTGTTCCTGATTGCCTTCGGCGATGACTTCCTGGAGGATTTCCCGTGCGCCCTCCTTGTCACCCATTTCCAGATAGGCGCGCGCCAGATCCAGCTTGGTGGAAACCTCGTCCAGGTCACCCAACTCGTCGGCCGAAGTGTCGAGGTTGAGATCGAGGCCGCTGAAATCCAGGCCGGCAGCGCCGCTTTCGCCAAACCCGGGCAATTCATCCGCACTGGCTCCGTTACCCTTGGTGTCGGCGATGTCGGTGCCAAAATCCAGATCACCCAAATCGAAATTCAGTCCCGATGCCGTATCCTGGAATTGGGTTCCGGCGTCTGCCGCGGTGGAGTCGGCAGCGGCAGGCAACTCACCCAACCCCTCAAAATCGAGCATATCAGACGCTGCCGGCGCGGTTACGGCAGGCTCCGCCGACGCCTCATGTGCGGCAGGTGCCGGTTCCTCGCTGACCGCGTGCGATTGCACGGACGGCACCACTTCCTTTTCATGTTCTTCATGGGCAATGGCGGCGGCCACCCCCGCTCCGGCAGCCGCTGCCAAGGCAGCGCCGGCAGGCGCGGCGACGGCCGGCTGTTCCGCTTTCACCGCCGGGGCCGCGCCCCCCCCGCCATAGAGCGGATTGGACGGATCGATCAAACGCCCCATTTCTGCCGCCTTGTCCCACAGGGGGCCCTGACCCTCAACGGCCGCATACAGGTCGCTGGCCACGCTTTCGAACGAAGCCAGGTTCTTGCGTGCCGCATAGATTTCCAGCAGCTTCAGGCGGATTTCCTGGCGCTCGGGTGTCTTCACGATCGCTTCTTTGAGGATTTCCTCGGCCTGGGCATCACGTCCATAGGCCATGTAGACCTCGGCCTCGGCGATCGGATCGACATCGTGGGTGTCGATGTTCCCCAGCCCTGCCTGGCTGAAATCGGTAAGGAAGGAGGTGTCCCCGGTGTTTATGGTGCCTCCCGAAGCCCCACCCGCAATCAGCGTGTTGGTCTTGAGTTCGCCGCCCGTCATCACGCTGTCGTCAAACGCCTTGCCGCTACCATCCTTGCCCTTGCGGCGACGGCTGCCGCCCATCATCCACCACAGGGTTCCGCCGAGCAGCAGGATGGCGGCGCCGCCTGCCCAGTAGAGCGGATTCTCCTGCACTACGCTGTACCAGCTCTGGCTCGCAGGCACCGGGGCGCTGGTCGTGACGACGGGCGCTGGAGCGGCAGGCGCCTTCGCTGCCGGACTCGGCGCCTTCGGCGCGACCGGCGCGGCCGCGGGTGTGGCGCTAGCGGTTGGCGCGGGCGGCGCCCCAGCAGCCGGGCGCTGCTGCAAGGCCTTCTCCTTGAGTTCCGCCAACTGCTTCATTTCCTGTATCTGCTGCTTGAGCGCAGCGGTGCGCGACTGCGCATCGCGCAAGGCCTGCTCTTTGGCGATTGCGCTGGTCGTCGCGCCGGTGCCTTTCGACAGCTTCAGCACATCGACAGGCGTCTGGCTGGGGGCGGTTGCAGGCGCGACCTTGACGGTCGCCTGCCCGGTCACGCTTTGCCCCGGTTTGGCGGCTGCCTTGGCCGGCGCCGCGGGCGCCTTGGCCACCTCGCCAGCCAAGCGCTGGCGATAGGCATTCCAGTCGGCGACCTGCACCTGGACCTGCTTGGTGGCGTCGGCCGGGCTGGTCTTCGCCAATGCCTCCTTCGTCGGCACCGCAAGACGGCTGCCCACCTTGAGGCGGTTCATGTTGTTGCCGACAAAAGCTTGCCGGTTGGCTTCGAACAGCCCCACCAGGGTCTGGTCGAGCGTGACCCCCTTTGGCTGCACGTGTTGTGCGATGGCGCTCAAAGTGTCGCCGGACCTGACCCGTACGGCCTTGGGCGAGGGGCCCGCCGCAGCCGCCTTGTGGGTTATCGGCGGCGCCTTCGGCGCTGCGGCAGCCGCGGGCGTGGCAGCCGGTGCCGGCGCAGCGGCCGGCGCAGCGAGGG
>JAJXXS010000092.1 GCA_021780975.1 Pseudomonadota bacterium | reverse complement strand
AGCCGCTTGCCAAGCGCGGCGCAGGCGCGCTCATCGACCCTCCCGCCTTCGAGCATTACAGGATCCACGCGGTGCCGGAGTTCATGCTGGCCCAGGCCAAACCCGGCTGCCAGGGCGACGGCTGCTATACCCATGTGATCACTGTGGAAGGCGACGTGAGTCTGGGCTACGCCCTGAAGCGCATGGCGGCGGCGCACGATGTCTTGTCCGGTGAGGCGCAGGCGCGCTTGGCACGCCTTGGGGGAGATCGATGAGAAACGGCGCGGGACTCGCCGCCCTGGTTCTGTCGCTCGCCACCAACCAGGCGGCGGCCGTGGGCGGCGTGGTCATGCCGCCCAACCTCACGCCCGCCCAGGCCCAGGCCTTCACCCAGGGGGCCAGCACCTTTTCGGAATCAGGAGCCGCGCCGAGCGTCCTGAACTCCACGCAGGCCACTACCGTCGTTCCCAGTTACGCCACGACCAACAGCCTGTCCTCCTACTACAGTGGCGGCAACGGCCAGATGACGGCGCCGGGTGCCGCCATGGTCAGTTCCTGCCAGGGGTACACCTCCAACAACCAAACGTCTCAACAGCAGTGCAACGCAGTTAATTTCATCTCGGGCCAGCAGCCAGGTAACAACACCGGCGGCTTCACCATGAACGCCCAGGATCCATTGGTAGCCACGGGCACCGCAATCGCCAACAACCCAACCTCGGTGGTCGGCTCTCTCTCCGGTACCTACTCCGGCTGCACCACGACCAGCGGAACGGCGCCGGCGACATATCAGACCCAGACTTGTACCGAGAACGCGATTCAGCAGAACCAGACCTGTCAGGATGTATTGAACGTCACGATCCAGACGCAACAGGTATGCACGGCAGGCCTGCCGACCCAGCAAACAAGTTTCTCGTTCCCTGATGTCTGGACAGCCGGTCCATATTCAACCTCAGTAACGGTCAGCCCTATCTGCGCAACACCGAATTTCCAGATCTCCTGCAATGACAGTTACTGGTGGACCGGCACGCGCGGGGCAAGCTTTACGATTGACACTACCAACCAGGGCAACCCGAACCCCACCTACGCAGGGTTTTGCCTGCCGGCGCCAGAGAACAACACGGCCTGCTACAAATCGGGCAAATATTCCTGGTATTTCAGCGATACCGTCCTGATCTACTACAGCAATCTTCAATGCGCCAGTGGCGGCACCTGCACCGCGACTTTTGAGGCAGTACCCGTCGACCCAAGCTCAGTCTATGACTACTGCAACACATGGGGCGCGAGCTATTCCGGTCCCTACGCTACGTTCAACACACAACCTGGCAGCCAGCCGCCCTTACCGCCGGATACGGGTTATCAATGTCCACCCGGGCAGACCTATTTTTCAAACGATCCATCAGGGTATACCTACGATTTCTTCGGCAATGTCACGGGCTACGATCAGTACCAGACATTCACCCAGGCAGGTTGTTACATAGAGGGAAGCCCATCATATTCCTACGACTACAACTTAGGCCAAACAGTAGAAGCTATCCCTATTACCTACCAGGGTGCGGCCACTTATGGGATGAACGTCGTTCATCAGTGGACGCAGACCTTCTACCCTGTGTCGGGCACTGTTCAGGTGCCGGTCGAGTCGTGGGATGATCAGTGCGCTCAATACGAGGTACTTAGCCAATGATGCGCCGTCTCGACATTTTCCTGCGCTGCCTGGCTATCATCCTTCTGGGCCTATTGCCTCTCACCGAAGCTGTAGCCGGCAACTGCACGCTGGTGTCCAAAATCTGTATCGACGGGCCCAGCACCCGCGTCATTTCCGGCTTCACAATCACCGAACCATGCTGGCGGTATCAGAGTACGTACTCCTGCACGTCACCTTCCGTCACCGCGGGAAATTGCGGGCAATATGCCACCAATCCATTGTGCGGCCAGACCTATTCCAAGTGCATTTCCACCAACAGCAACGGCGCGTGCGTATCCTGGGCCGTCACCTATTCCTGCCAGACCTCACCGCCCCAATCGTTCACCCAAGCCAACTGTGGCGGGCAACCCGTCTGTCTCGACGGCTCCTGCGTCGACCAGAGCTATACCCCAGATGGCAACTTCAACCAGGCCGTCACGGTCATGGAGGCCGTTCGAGAAGCGGGGATATACCTCGATCCGAATAGCCTAACGATATTCAATGGCGTGCCATCAACTTGCGCTGATAAATATTTCGGCCTGAATAATTGCTGCGCCGCCACGTCCGCCGGCTCCGCATCAATGACAGACTACGCGATCATGTCCGCCGCAGGTTCAGCCGTGAAAACCACGGCGGCCTATGCCTCTGCGTATATGTATGACGCGTTGTACCAGAGTGACGCACCCAGCCTCTTGATGGACAGCTTGGGCAGCATGGCCACCAGCTACGGCTCCTTCGGAGCGTTCGGTTTGACGCTTGATATTGGCCCCACCGTGGGCGCCGCGGGATCCGCTATCGCGGTGCCAGCGGGCTCTACCGTCATAGCCAGCGGCCCCGGCTACGCGCTCATGTTCAACCCGACCACTCTGGTCATCGCTGTGGTCATTATCGTGGTTATGAACGTACTCATGCAGTGCAGCTCCAGCGACGCCAACACCGCGATGCGCAAGAGCGCCAACCTGTGTCACTACGTTGGCAGCTACTGCTCCCAGAAGATTGGCCTGACGGGCACATGCGTCTCGACCACCAACAGCTACTGTTGTTTCAACTCGGTGCTGTCCAAGGTCATCAACGAACAGGGCCGCCCTCAGCTTGGAATGGGCTGGGGCAGCGCTCAATCACCCTCTTGCCAGGGGTTTACCGTCTCCCAGCTGCAATCCTTGGATTTCAGCAAGATGGACTTTTCGCAGTTCTATGCCGCGATTGCGCCCAACATGCCGAATACCGCCGCGCTCACCCAGGCTATCCAAAGTCAGATTACCACCAGCACGCAAGGCTATTATCCTTCGGCACAGTCGCAATCCGCTCCAGCCCCATGACATGATGAAAATGCGCGTACTGTTCCTTACGGTGTTGTCCTTCGGCCTCGGCGGCTGTGCCACCACCACACCTACGACCCTCTCCAATCCACTCCTCGCATGGGACACCCGCGTGGTGCATGACGGCCCCTGTGCCGCAACACAAGCCGCTGTGCCCCCCCCGGGGGATATCCGGGCGCGAGGTGTCGTGGTAGACCCCAGCCCAGTCGGGCCGCTCAACCAGTTTGCGTCTCAGCAGCTCGCCAAACAGGGCTTCACCGCCACCTCGAAAAACCCGTATCACCTACGCTTCGACGGCTTGGCCTCCATTAGTGGCAACGACGCGGGCTTGCAGACCTATACCCTCGCAAACCTGGCCGGTTCGCCTGTCATGCCCCCGCTCGTGCTTGCCACGAGGCCTTCGTCCAACAAAGTCACGGTTGGCGACGTGATCGCCAACAACCAAGGCGGCTTTGTTGGGCCGCCCAACCACATCTCATTTGACCCAACGTCTCTAGCTGTGGGTCTGGGGGTTTCAGCGGCAGTGCAGGGAGCTTTCGCCGCGACAGGCCTTAAAGGCAAATTGGACAATGCCTTTACAGGAGACGACCAATACGGGAAATACGCCCCCTACTGGCAAGTGGTATCCCTGCGCATGACCCTCCTGGACGGGGCGCGTCCCGTGTGGCATGTCCACGTGAAGGGCGTTGCCTATCAAGGGCGCCCCGCCCTGACGGATGGGTTTGAAAGCGCCTTGGAAGTTGGAATCGGGAGCTTGCAATGAGAATGCTGATATTTCTAGCAGCAATTCTGCCGGCGATTGCGCTAGCAGACAGTGGTGCCGCTTCCAAGTGGCCTCCCGTCCCCAATTTGAATGGCCTTCTTGCGAAGTCCTATGCCACCGGCAAAGTCTCGCACGGGATTCTGACAGGCCCCGCCTACTCAAAAATGCCGCCGATGAAAGTGACAGTGAGCGTGGTCGGCGAACTGCCACAGGCCGGCTGCAAGCAAATGCGAATCGTCTTCGATCAGAAAGACGTCATCCTGCCTGGCAGCACCAAGCCGCAGAATCGTCATGCCGGGTTCTTCATGCCGTATTGCAAGGGCGGGGCGCTGCCCTCCTCCGTGACCGCCCCCTTTACCAAGGCCGCCAAATAATGCCCCGTGAGAGCGCCTTCCCGAAATACTGGCCGCAATCGAAAACCATTCCAGAGTCGCCCTGGCCGCTAGGCCTGTTGGCGGCCTTAGCGGTTGCATGGTTCTTCTGGATTCCTACCGGGGGTCTCAAAGGGAATTGGGTTTTTCTAAGCGCATGGGTGGTCGCCCTCGCTGATCACGTGGCCCGATATTGGCCAGACGTGCGCCGCGGCTATGTTCCGGCGAACTATCTCTGGATGACGGAGAAACATACTCTCATCCATTGTGCCGTCCCGTTTTTGCTGTCGACTTTATGTCTGTTGCTACAGATTGCGCCCTTTTATCTCAAGTCTGTAGTGCTAGGGGCGCTTGCGCAGTGGTTTT
>JAJXXS010000194.1 GCA_021780975.1 Pseudomonadota bacterium | reverse complement strand
CCCGCCGGTGACGAAGACGTATTTGGTCGTCATTGGGCTGGGCGGAGCAGGTAATGGCGCATTCTACCGTAAGCCCTTTGTCACTCCCAACCCGGTTTTACCATTTTTTCCACACGGGGAGTCGGGTTGCCGCTTTTCACTGACTTGCCGTGGCGTGGTTTATGCGTCTGCGCAGCAACTCTATCACCTCGCCGGCGCGCAGCCCTTCGGCAACGCCCAGGTGCGTCACACCATCTTCGCCTGCCTTGCCATGCAGCCATACCGCCCCGGTCACTGCGGGTTCAGGGGGCAGCCGGGCCAGGCGCGCAGCGATCAGACCCGTCAGCACATCGCCCATGCCGGGTGCGGCCAGGGCTGGGTGGCCCGAAGGATTGATCCAATAGGCTCCGTCAGGCGCGGCGATTACTGTCCCCAGGCCTTTCAGTACGGTCCATGCGCGCAGGCGCTTGGCCAGGGTCAGCGCACATCCCAGGCGGTCACGCCTCAGTTCCTGCGTGCTTATGCCCAGCAGCCTCGCCGCCTCGCCGGGATGCGGGGTGAGGACGGTAAGCGCCGCGCGCTCGGCAGTCATTTCCGCCAGGGCGGGATGTGTTGCCAGGAGGTTCAGCGCGTCGGCATCCAGCACCAGAGGACAGGGGCAGGTGAGGGCGCTTTTCAGCAGGGATTTCGCCGTTCCAACTTGCCCTAGGCCTGGGCCCACTGCCAGCACATCGAGACCTCGGCCGGCCACCACGTCCTCAGCGGTATGCAGCATCAACTCCGGCTGGGCGCAGTCCACGGCAATCCGTTCATCGAGCAGCCCGATGGTTACCAGCCCGGCGCCCGAGGCCAGGGCGGCGCGCCCGGCCAGAAGCGCGGCGCCGGCCCAGCCTGGCGCGCCGCCGACGATACCTATCCGGCCGTACATGCCCTTGTGGCTATCGCGTACGCGCGCCGGCAGATCCGCTGCCCGGGTGATGAGCCTGCCGTGTGTAGGAAACCAGTCCTGCTGGGCCAATCCCAGTGGCGCGAGATGGATGATGCCACAGTGGTCGGGGCCATCGGCGCCATAGAATCCTGGTTTAAGCCCGATGAAAGCCAGCGTATGGTCGGCCCTGACCGCCGTGCCCTGCACCTGGCCGCTGTCGCCCGACAGCCCGCTGGGCACGTCCAGCGCGACGCGGGGGCAGGGCAGGGAATTGATCTGCTCGATCAGGGTCGCATCCGCGCCGCGCACGGGAGCCCTCAGTCCGGCGCCAAACAGCCCGTCCACCACCAGAGACCACGGTAGCGGCAGAAGGTCGGAACGCGCCACGCCTCCGGCATCCAGATAGGCCTGGCGGGCGGCGCGAGCATCCGCCGGAAGCTTGGCCGGATCGGCGCGGCAAACGACTGTTGTCTTGCTGACAGAGGCGTGCATGAGGCGCGCGGCGACCCACGCGTCCCCCCCATTGTTGCCGGGGCCGGCGACAAAGAGCATAGGGCCAGGAGCGGGGTTTAAGGCGGTGATCAGTTGCGCGGCCGCGGCGCCGGCCTGTTCCATCAACGCTAGGCCGGCAGATGCTGCACGTCTGTCGATGCGCTGAATCTCCTCAGCCAGATAAAGCGGCGGTTCGGGGAGAGCAAGAGGATCAATAACCTCGTTCATGACGCAGGCAAAATAAATTCCAGGTTCTACAATTGAAGCATGTGTAAGCAAAACCGGGAGCTTGCCATGAGCGATGTTACCCATGTCTCACCTGCAGGTGCCCCCGTGCTGGACTGTGATAGCGACGAAGTCTGCGAGTTGGTGGCCTGCGAAATCTGCCTGCGGGAGATTCCTGCGAGCGCGTTCGCCTCGGATGAGGTGGCCGATTACGTGCAGCACTTCTTCGGCCTCGAATGCCTGGAAATCTGGCGCAGGCGGGTGGGGAAAGTTTGACCTGGATGATGTCTGACGCGTCGACGCCGTAGCCTCAGGTGGTCAAGCGTCGGTAGATGTCAGCCACCTTGAGTGGCAGCTTCCTGACATCGTCGATTTCCGCCCAGTTGGCATGGCCGTACATATGGGGCAAATATTCCTTGGCTTCGCGGTCGATGGTGATGCAGAAGGGGTGGATGCCGCTGCGGCGTGCTTCGAATAGCGCCTGCCTGGTGTCCTCGATGCCGTACTGGCCGCGGTAGATGTCGAAGTAATCGTCCGGCTTGCCGTCGGACAGGGTAATCAGCAGCTTGGTCTTGGCCTCGACCTCGTTCAGCAGCTTGGACAGGTGACGGATGGCAGCGCCCATGCGCGTGTAGTCCTGCGGCGCGATGCCGGCGATACGCGCTTTGGTGCCGACGTCGTAGGGCTGCGCGAAGGTTTTGACGCGGAAGATTTCGCAGCGCTTGCGCGTCTGGCCAGAGAAGCCGTAGATGGCGTACCTGTCTCCTAATGTTTCCAGCGATTCGCACAGCATGATCAGCGCCTCGCGCTCGGCATCGTTGATCCAGCCCTTGGTCGAGCCGCTCATGTCGACCATGAACATGACCGCCATGCTGCGGTCGGCGCGGTGCATGTGCATGAAGAGCTGGTCGCTCATTTCACGGCCGTCCCTGGAGTCGGCCAGGGCTTCCACCAGCGCGTCGATGTCGACATCGTCGCCTTGCACCTGGCGCTTCAATAATCTGCTCTCGTCGCGCATGGCTTCGAAGGTGCGGCGCAGGTGCTTTACCAGACCGTGATGCTTCTCGATGACCCTGTCCACATAGTCAGGCTCACCGGGCTTGAGGTCGATTTCGCGCAGCACGCACCAGTTTTTGCGGTAGTGCTGGCGCGCGTGGTCCCATTCGGGGTACAGGTGGGCGCCTTCCTCGTGATAGGTGCCCTGCCAGACGTCGTCGGGGTTCTTTTCCCTTTCCTCGTACAGCGCGGGGTCGTATTCGCCATCGCCTGCGGCGGTCAGCATGTCGGGTGGAATCTCGCCCCAATCGAGCGATACCGAGGTGAGCAGTTGCCTGACGTCCTCGGGCGGGGCGATGGGGCGGTCTTCGAGTGTCAGCTCCCAGCCCTGGCCTTCCTGTTTGGCCTCGAATTGTGCCGGCGGCTGCGCTTCATCAGGCGACTGGCCGCCCGGCTTGGGGGCGGGTTCCTCGTGGTGTTCCTGCGCGAGCTGGGCGAGCTTGACCCGCAGCAGCATCTTCTCGCGCGCCATGCGCGCGCTTTTGACTTCGGCGACGGCCCGCGGGTTGAGCGCGGCATGATATACGCGCGCGGCGGGAGGCTCCAGCGCATACGCGAGATCGAGCAGGGCCAGCGCCGACTCGGGCGCGGTGGGGTCCGCGTTCAATGCTTGGCGCAGGGGCTGCCAGCTTGCCGACAGGGCCGCCTCGCCATGGCGTTCGGACAGTCCCTGCATGTCGCGCCACAGGCCCGGCAGCTCGCGGGCCAGGCAGGTTTCCAGGCGCAGGTTGTCGAGGGCCTGAAACGCTGCCAGGGCGCGTGCCGGGTCGTCGAAGCGTGCCGGGACCGCATCGAAATCCACGCGGAAGCTGCCGAAGCGCGTCTGCGCCCACATGAAGGCGACCAGCGCCTTGCACAGCAGGAAGTTGTCGGCCTCGCTTGTCATTTCGGCCATGACGTTGGGCAAGAACAGGCGCTCGCTGTCGGTGTACACCTGTTCTCCCTGTTTCAGTTCCAGACTGCGCCCGGAGAGGCCGCGCAGGAAAGTGGACAGCACAGGTTTTACTTCGTCGAAGAAGGCACCCGCGGCATGCGCATGTGCGTGGGCGAGAAAATCGTCCACCTTGGACAATACTTCCAGGGCCGGGCGCAGGCCCACGCGGTCATAGGTGTCCATGGCATGCACGGCCCATGCCTCGATGACGCGGCGGTCGAGGCGGTCGAGCGCTTCCACCACTCGGCGGGTGAATTCGTAGCTGATCTGGATGTTGGTACTGGCGATGCGCTCCACCCAGTTGAGGATGAAATCCTGGGTGTCGCGATCAAGAGGGACGAGAATATCGACCAGATGGTCCACCTTGTGGAAGGTGAACTCGACATCGAAAGCAGTTTCCAGACGACGGGCAAGCTCCGCGCCAGGATGAGGCTGGCTATTCAGCAATGCGCTTCCAATCGTTTTCCACCAGCAGCACTTCGTAGCGCACCCAGCGGTGGAATTCGGCAACCGGCATGGCCCCGCTCTGGCGCCGCGAGGCGCCGGCAACGCCCTTGAAGTTCACCACGTCCATGCCGGATTCCGCGTCCGTCCCGAGCGACAGGACCAAGCGCACGCCCCAGTTGCGACCGTAGGCGCCATTGCTGTAGTAGCAGCCAGGCTTGAGTTCGACAGGCATCAGAAGAGCGCAGCGATCAGTTCATTGACTGCCGCGATCATGTCGTCGTCATCAGTGAGCGCAAGCGATACCGCGCCCTGGCAGGCCGCCCGGGTGTCGACGCCCTGTGCGATGAGTTTGCCGGCATGCACCAGCAGGCGGGTGGAGGCGCCTTCCTCCAAGCCATTGCCTTTCAGGTTCCGGGTCAT
>JAJXXS010000007.1 GCA_021780975.1 Pseudomonadota bacterium | reverse complement strand
GCCCCGATCTTTCGCGCGCATAGCTCCAACGCTGATCGTGGTAGTAATAGTAAAACCCGCTGTGATAGTAGTAGGGCTCCACGCCCAATTCCACGACCAGTGGCAACGCGGGGGCCACCACATAACCCTGGCCCTCATGTGCGGGCACCATGACACACCCTGAAAGCAGCACTGCAAACAAACCCGCAAACAGCATCCTTTGCATTTCAACCTCCTGATCGGGCATCCGAAACCCGATGCCTGAACTGCCTTGCCGCAAACCGCCATGGCATCTGAATGCTAGTTCATGGGGATGCCGTTTCAAGCGCCCGCGTAGCCGCAGGGCCCGGAGCGCGTTATCGGGCCCGTGTTGTGTGCGATCCGCTGGCCGCCACAGCTCCCCAGCGGTCGACTGCCGACGCATCACCCCTTCTCGGCCACCGGGTCGAAGCTGCCCCCGTAAGCCGGGACGCCCGGGCTGACATCAACACCGGCCAAACAAAGACCAAGCCCCCTGCCTTTAGCGGGCATGGGGAAGTGCAGTGACGATGGCCTAGTTGGCGGCGTTCCGCTTGCGGCGCATGACGACAGCCAGGCACGCCAGAGCGGACGAGTACAACCCAATGGACTGAGGCTCGGGAACCGCGCTGACGTAAAAGGATTCAGTGGCGCTGCCCGGATAGCCGCTGACAGACCCGTCATCGGCGATACCCTCGGAAAATATCAGTGTACGAACGTCAGTCGGATTGAAACCGATGCTGTATATCGTTGATCCGAACTGGCCAAACTGCAATTGCGCCAAGTTGAGCTGCGCAAACGCACTGCATCCTTGCGCAACGCAGCCTATAGGCACGTCGCCCGCAAGATCACCTGCCAAATAACCATTATTGTTGCTGCCCAGCCCCGACTTTACGTAGCTGCTGCCAGCCACCAGATCGGATGCAGATATGTACAGCGACAAATCTCCACTTTTATATAACGTGGCCGGAGTCGGGGAAACCTTGTCCAGATAAAGCGTGATGGGGTCAGCAGACTGCGATGCGCTATAAAAGCTCTGAACCTGCATCCACAAGTAGCCGCTGTAGGGGGTGGAGGGCGGAGTCAGGGATGTGATGTCCTGCCCCGAAGGGGCGGCAAGCGCATATCTGATCAGGTATCCGGGTTGGCTGGCATCAGTGATGGCAAAAGCGCTGGCCGTCGCGGAATCATAAACGCTGGTAGTGTTGACACTGCAGCTGGCATTCGCGACACAGGACTGGATGCTGCCCGGAAGATCGGCAACGGTGACGTCTATGGCGTGTGCCGACAATGGAGCCAGCAAACCTGCGAATAGCAGTCCGGTACGGCGTGCGTGTGTATACATGTTCTCCTCCCTTGGGTTGTGTCTCCGCACAACGGATGAACTTGTTCTTGTTTCGGGCTAGGTCTCGTGACGCCCAGCCGCGTGGGCTATTTATACCGCGATAAGCCGCACGTGAACAGCCGCCTGTGATTCGGGCGTCCACTTGCAGTAAAGTTGCTGACGGCAGGCATCCACCAGCCGACCTGCTCACCCTGAGGAGTACACCATGGCCACGCCAGACATCCGCAACATTGCCGTGTTCTGCGATTTCGAGAACGTCGCCATCGGCATCAAGGAAGCCAACTACCCCGAGTTCAGGATACGCCCCATCCTCGAACGCCTACTGCTCAAGGGCAGCATCGTGGTGAAGAAGGCTTACTGCGACTGGGAGCGCTACAAGGAGTTCAAGCGCGACATGCACGAGGCCGCCTTCGAGCTCATCGAAATCCCGCATGTGCGCCAGTCCGGCAAGAACTCGGCCGACATACGCATGGTGGTGGATGCGCTGGATCTCTGCTACACCAAGTCGCACATCGATGCCTTTGTCATCATCAGCGGGGACTCGGATTTTTCGCCGCTGATCTCCAAGCTCAAGGAGAACGGCAAGAGCGTGGTCGGCATCGGCGTGCGCGGGTCGGCCTCGTCGCTTTTGATCGGCAACTGCGACGAATACATCTTTTACGAAGACATTGTGCAGATCAAGCCGCAGGCAGCCGCCAGGAAGGCGGCAGCCAAGCCCGCCAAGGAAGCGAACCAAGAGGCATTGCCGGCGGCGCATCCGACGCGGCGCCGAGCCCGCTCCACGGCAGAAGTTCCTGCGGTCGTTGCAGAAGCCCCGGCCGCGGCCAAGGTTGAGCTGAGCGCCGATGAAAAGAAAAGCCGCGCCATCGACATCGTGGTGAGCACCCTGGAACAGCTGCTGGCTGAGCGTGGCGGCGAGGGTGCCATCTCGGCATCTTTGGTGAAGAACGCCATCAAACGCATCCGTCCGGGATTCAGCGAGTCGGAATACGGCTACAGCGCGTTCGGCAAGATCCTCGACGACGCCCATAAGCGCGGCATGCTGGTGGTGGAACGCAGGGAGGGCGGCGCCGTGAATGTCAGTCTGCCCCCTTCCCGGGGTTGAGCGCGCATGGATGCCGCCACGGAGGAAAAGCTCGCCAGGCTGCGCGCCCAGGAGAGCGAGCGCACATAGGTGCGGACCCTCTATCGCCCGCCCGCGCGGCACCGGCGCGATTCCGGCAAGCCGCCGCCCCGGAAATTTTGACTTTCGCGCCAGAACCCGGAATATTTTGCGCTGCCCCCTTCAGAGCCGCGCGTTTGGGCCGATCAAGAAGAAAAATCAGAGTAACCATATGCTGCATTGGCTAAAGGCTTTGCGCGGGGGCCCCAAACCTGTCTCCCGGGGTACCGCTGCACCGACGAAGGAAGCGCCCCCCATGGTGCGCGCCAAGGAATCCATTTCCGTCGTCGACGTCGACGGCCTTTATTACGGCTGGCTGCTGGCTGGCAGGGCGCCCATTCCGGACCCCCTGAGCTCGCTGGAGTGGCGACTGCTGGGCGCCCTCGACCAGGCGGCCCGCCTCGAACTCCCCGACACCGCCCTGGTGCCGCGCGCGCCGGCCGTCATCCCCCGCCTGATCCGCAACCTGCGCGACGATGAAATCTCCGCCGCCGAACTGGCTCGCCAGATCGCCCAGGATCCGGTGCTGGTGGGCGATCTTCTGCGCATCGCCAACAGCCCCTTCTACCGTACCGCCGCCGGCATCCGCAGCCTGGAGCATGCCGTCACGGTGCTGGGCCGCAATGGCCTGGGGCAACTCATCGCTGCCGCCGCGCTCAAGCCCATCGTCAACCTGCAGGGCGGGCCCTACGCGCGCACCGCCGCGCCGCGCACCTGGACCCATTCGCAGTTGTGCGCCACGGCCTGCGACTTCCTCGGCCGCGCGCAGGGCCTGGACGAATTCGAGCCCTATCTCGCGGGGCTCTTGCACGACATCGGCCTGGTGATGGCCTTCCGCGTCATGGACCGCCATCATGATGGCTCCGGCAAACCCCATTCGGCCTCCTTCTACCAGGTGTTTGCCGACCTCGCACGCCAGCTCAGCTATCAGGTGCTGCGCACCTGGGAACTGCCCACCCCCATCGCCGTAGCCATGCGCGAGCAGGCCAAGGAGCTCAGCGCCCCCATCACGCAGCTGGGCAGCGTGCTGTATGCCGGAAATCAGGTGAGCAAGCTGCGCATGCTAGTGGCCAACGGCATGGTCGAGGCCCAGGCCACCCACGTCGCCTGCCATTTCTCCGGCGAACTTTCCGATCTTTGCCAGCGCTGCTACAACGAGTTGTCCCTGCTGGGCGATTCCTGACCGCGGCCACGCCACCGCATGCCCGGCCAAGCGCCGCCTGGCTGTTTATCCCAGCGCAGCGCGCAGGGCCGCGAAGCCATTGCGGTAGCACGCCACCAGTTCTGCGGCCATGCCCCGCAGGCGCCCCCTGTCCGTCGGCAGGGCCTGTTCCAGACCTGCCGCGATGGCATCGACGCCGATCACCCCCCGCAGATCGGGCGCCTCCCAGGTGTCGGCGTAAGCCGCCAGCTTGCTCACCCCGCTTTCCCGGGCCGTGGGCAGCAGGCTCAGGCGCGGCTGGGCAAACGCCGTGGCGACGATCCTGCCATGCAGGCTGCTGCCGCAGTAGGCACGGCTTGCGGCGATCAGGGCACAAATGTCCCACAGCTGCAGGGAGTGGAAAATCTGGACCGCCGCCCGCATGCGGGCGGCGGCACGCCGGTAGCACTCCAGATCGTCGTGCCAGGGCGCCGCGCCTGCGCGGAAGAAGACGATGCCGTATCCCGTTGCCGCGGCAATCGCGTCGAGCTGGTTGGCGATCTGCCCGAGCGTGGCATCGTCGCCGAAATCGGCGCTGAACTGGATGGCGATATAGCCCTGCGGACAGGCGCGCCGGATCGCGGCGACTTCGCCTTGCCGGGCGCGACGGCGTATCGGCGTGCCCCACAGTTCTGCCACCAGGACGCCGGGATCGGGCAGGAGCGCCGCCGGCACGCCCGCCGCCTCCAGCGCTGCCTGCGTCTGCCGATCGCGCACGCCGACGACGGCGGCGGCGTGGAGCTTCGCCACCACCTCGGCGCGCAGCGCCGCGTCCTGGCGGCCCAGGTCCACCCCGCCGACCGCGTTGTAGACGATGGCGGCTGCGCCCGGAAGCCGCGCCCGCGCCACCGCGTAGGGTGCACGGTCGGCCACCCCCAGCACCTGGCGCGCCCAGGCCGCGCCTTGTTCGGGCCGTCCATGCAGGCGCGCGACGATCTCCCGGGCGACATGCGGCGGCTGCAGCATCACGGCCGCCTGCCAGGCCTCGCAGGTGAGCAGCTCGCCGCCGACGTGGACGAAATGGAATGGCCGCTCACCCAGCGCCACGACCACCCCCGCCAGCGCCCTGACCGCGTGGCCACCATGGCGGCGCAGATCGCGTCGCACCAGGCCAGCGTGGATCAGTTCCCTGTTTGGCAGCAGCGCGGCGACGACGTGGGGAAACAGCATGTCGCCGAAGTTGTGGCGATCGTAGGCGCCGAAGAGCACGACGGGAGGGCGCGTGCCGATTCCCCCTGCGCCTGCTGCCCTCATCGACGCGCCGCAGCGGCGGACGGCGCGGCCCGCCGCGTCAAGCGAGCGCGGCGATCCATAGCGTGGCACGCCGCAGCTTGTCGGCCATGTCCTTGGCCAGATTCTCCAGCAGGACGATCTTGATTTGCGGCGCCTCGTGGGTGAGCTGCTCGAAAACCTGCGCCTCCAGGATACTGCAGCGGACTTCGCTGTCGGCATGCACCGTGGCGCTGCGGCTGGCTTGGCCGAGCAGGACCATCTCGCCGAAGTTCATGCCCGGCCCAAGGGTGGCGACACGCTGATGCATGCCGCCCTCGATCGGCACCAGGATGCTGACTTGGCCGGATTCGATGAAGAACACCCGCCCGTCCCCAGCCTGCCCCGCCTTCAGGATGGCTTCGCCCTTGGGGAACACTTGTCGGTAGGCCACTGCCTCGACGCGCTGCATGAGCTCCCGGGAGAGCCCGCTGAACAAGGCGGAGCCTTCCGGCAGTTTGGCGTCGGCGAGCGGCCACGGGGTGTCGCCCAGCAGGCGGTTTTCGCACCATTCCACAGCGAGATCGTTGTCCTCGAAAGCCAGAAACCCGCGGTCGTCCTGCCGCACCGACTTGCTCAGGGGTTTCACCAGGGCAGGCCGTCCCTGCAGCCGGGAATAGACCACGGCGATGCCCTCCTCCATCAGCGCCAGGCGGGCGGTGTTGAGGAGGCGCGCGGCGCTTTCCGAGATTCCGTCCATCTGGTGCATGTCGAGGATGTAGCTGTGGCTGTCCGCGGCCATCTCCTGCATGCGCCGCATGACGTATTCCACGCCGTCCACGGCCAGGAAGCCGTGCAGGCACAGGTATTTGATGCGGTGCGCATTGCGGTTGAGGTAGTCGCGCATTTCTCCCGCCGGCTGTCGACGCGAAGGAGCATCCGCCGCAGTATAAACCCGGCTCAATGCAGCGCCCGGATGGCCGGCCTGGTTGAAGACATGCAAGCCGAAGTCCCGGGAAAACTGCTTGCAGACCCCGATGCCGCGGACGCTGTTGCCCTTGCTATCGAGGCGGGGCGAAAAAACGCCGATGCCGAAACGGCCGGGCAGGACCGCGATGATGCCGCCGCCCACCCCGCTTTTGGCGGGCATGCCGACTTCGTAGAGCCAGCTGCCGGCAAAATCGTACATGCCGCAGGTGGCCATGACGCTCAGCACCCGCTCGACATGCTCTTCCGGCAAGGCACGGACGGCGGTCAGGGGATGCACGCCGCCGTTCGCCAGCGTGGCCGCCATGTACGCCAGGTCGCGGCAGGTGACCAGCAGGGAACATTGGCGGAAATAATTCTCCAGCGTGGCCATGGGCTCGCCGTCGATGATGGCGAAATTCTTCAGCATCCAGGCGATGGCGCGATTGCGAAAGCCGGTCGTGCTTTCCGAGCGGTACACTGCCTCGTCAACGCCGAGCGGCCGTCCGGCGAAGGCGGACAGCGACGCGGCGATGCGCTGCCATTGCGCCGCGGTCGTTGCGCCGGCGACCAGGCTGCTGGTGGCGATCGCACCAGCATTGATCATCGGATTGAGCGGGGCACCGGTTTGGGGATTGAGGCTGATCGAGTTGAACGCATCGCCGCTGGGTTCCACCCCGACTTTCCCGGCCACAAAATCCAGCCCCCGATCCGCCAGGGCCGTTCCATACACGAACGGCTTGGAAATCGATTGCAGGGTAAACGGCTGATCGGCGTCGCCCACGCTGTATGCCACGCCGTCCAGGGTCACCAGGCAGATGCCGAACCCCTCTGGGTTCGCCTTGGCAAGCTCAGGGATATAGCTCGCCGGCTCGCCCTCGCGCAGTTGGGCGAACCGGGAATGCAGGCTGGCCAGGTAATCCTGGATCGGGGATTGCACAGTCTCTCCTTCGGACCTCATGCCCACGCTGACGTAACCCAGGATTAAGCACGGTCCGTGCCCAGATCAGGACCGCGAAGGCATCACCGCGGCGGAGCGGGGCCACGGCCACCGGCAAGATCCGCCCGCCCGCAGCCAGGGGGCCCTCGCCATGGACGACCGTGGCGTCGCGCACCTGACAGCGCCCGGACCCGGTACTCGCCACGACAGCGCAGGCCACGCCCCGCCAGGGGCTGGTTTCCATCCCCGATGCGCCAGCCGAAACCCTTCCGGGACCGAGCCGGCTGGAGCTGTCAAGCGCAGAAATCCAACGCGGCCAGTCATGCGCCCCTTCCGTCTCCGCCACACCCCATCGTCTTGCGCCCTTATGAAAAAGGGCTTTCGTTGCGCTGACGCCGCGCGCCAGGGCATAACCGAACTCCTGTCCAACTGCAGGAGGAGCCAGATGTCGGATATTTTTACACAGGCTAAGAATCCATATACTTAATTATTGCTTATTATTATTACTTATCAATCAATTGGTTACCATGGCATGAATCTAGCTAATGCTTAATGCGAGGCTAAGACGCAGCTTTCGGGCCTTGAAAAATTCAACTCTCTGGGAGATCAACATGAAACAAATCAGCGCGCTGATGCTCGCCCTGGTGGCTTCGGTCGCAGCGGGTACCGCCTCCGCCGTCCCAACGCCCTGCCCCAGCCTGGGGTCCGATACCACCTCCCCTTATTGCGGCGTGATCATCACCATCAACCCGAACCTGTCCCTGAGTTTCGCGAAGCCCGGGCCAGGGCCTTACGATAATATTGAAGATACTATGGTTGGCATCGTCAACAACTCCGCCAGCACCATCAACGGCCTTACCTTGGCCGGATCCAACATTTTCGGGTTTGATGGCGACGGCATCAACACCTACGGTGCCCAGGGCAACAGCAAGGACACCACCGGGTACGGCGGACCGATGACGTTCTTCACGAATATCGACTCGACCCACAGCACCGGCACGGCCAATTTCATCGGCGGCCTGGGCGCGGGGCAGAGCACCTACTTCAGCCTCGAGGAAGACCTGACAGGTGCCAACACCCCGCTCAGGGGTACCGTCGGCAATACCGTGCCCGAGCCCGCCACCCTCGCCCTCCTGGGCCTGGGGTTGGTCGGCATGGGCTACAGCCGCCGCAAGGCCAAGTAAGGTTGCATCAAGCTCCTCCACCGGCGGCGCATTGCCGCCGGTTTTTTTACTTATCTGCGAGTCTCAAACCTGCCAACAGCGGCTTTAGGTGCTTTTCATAGTGCTGCCAGCGCCGCACTGACCCCTGGTATGGAGGTCTGCCAGTGCCGGGAAACGCGCCGCGCCATCCGGAACGCGCGGTAGCCGCACCGCAGTCTCAGTGCTTTTCGCCCTTGGCGGCATGCCAGAGCGCCTCGCCACCCGCCTTGGCTGCATGGCCGACGGCGAGACCAGCTTTTTTCGCGTCGTGGCCGATGGTGATGCCGGCCTTCTTCGCCCCCACGACCATGCCGTGTGCGGCAGAGCCTATGGCGGTGCCGGCCCTGCGGGCATCATGCGTGAGGCTGTCATCGGCCCGCGCGCCTTGCGCGGCCATCGCGGCCAGGGCGAAAACCCAGGCGCAGGCGCGCCAGGCGGGGGGTATCTCGATCTTTATCCGCTTGATGGCTTTACTCCTCGTAGGCGTGGAAATGCACGCCTGAATCATACCAAACAGCGACCTGCCCTGCATTTGGCCCGCCGGATGGACCGATCTCCATGCGCCAAACCGGCATCGCCGGCAAGCGCGCCAAGCGTCCGCCATCCATTGGCTATAGTGGAACAGGAGCGGGATTGGTTGCCGCCCGCCTCTGGGAACACGCCCTCAATGCGCGAATCGAGGTGCATCATGGAACTGCCGAACTCGCAGGATGTGACAGTATGGGATCCTCTGGTGAGGGTCTTCCACTGGTTGCTGGTGATCGCCTTCTTCATCGCCTATTTCGTGACCGAGGAAGACTACCTGCAGGTGCACATCTGGGCCGGTTACATCGTCCTCGGGCTCGTCGTCTTCCGCACCGTCTGGGGCTTCGTCGGGCCGAAATATGCGCGCTTCTCGAACTTTCTCTATTCTCCGGCACTCGTCCTGTCCTACCTCCTCGAACTGCTCCGCTTGCGCGCGCGGCGCTACCTGGGCCACAGTCCAGCCGGCGGCGCGATGGTGTTGCTGCTCCTCCTCAGCCTGCTCGCCACCACCATCACGGGCCTCATGGTCTACGGGGCGGAACAATCTGCCGGGCCGCTGGCCGGCATGATGGGCAGCCTTGCCGGCAACGGCGAGGCCGAGTGGGCGGAAGAACTGCATGAGTTCTTCGCCAACCTGACGCTCGGACTCGTCATTCTCCATATCGCCGGGGTGCTGCTGGCCAGCTTCTCGCACAAGGAAAATCTCGCGCGCGCAATGGTTACCGGGCGAAAAAGGACATGACAGGGGACTGCGTCGCGTCAGCGCAGGTGCTGGCAGCTTGGAAGGGCTTCAGGGCTTTTGCCTGCATGGCCTGCGCCATGTGGTCCCTCGCCGGCGCATGCCAGGCCGCGCAACCCACCTACCGGGTGGGGGAAACGATATTCATCGAGACCGGGGTGGAGGCGCCCGATCGCAGCCCGACCTGGTATGCCGCCATGGTCGCCAGGCCCTATGCCCCGGTGTTCGAAATGCTGGCGACGCAGGGGACGCAGGGGCGCTACTACCCTTACACCTATCCGGTCACGCTCAAGGATCTGGCGCGCTTCCATGGGCACGACTGCGAGGGTACGACGCACGCGGCGAATGCCGCCTGGGTGGCGTTCAAGATCTTGTTTCCCGACGGCATCATCGACCGCAGCGTGTTATGGGGCATCAGCGGAGAGTCGCCCTGCTGGTCTGACGCGGTGGCCTACCTCACCGGCGCGCGGGTGCAATACGGCAACCTGGGTTTCTTCAAGGACAAGCGCTACAGCCACGCCATTATCCTGTATCGCGACGACACCAAGGTGGCCGTGCTGGCGACCTGGAGACAAGGCATCAACAACATCCCGGGCGAACCTGTGATGCTTCCGGAAAAAGTCACCTGGCTGCCCAAAATCACCATGAAGGATGTCGAGGCGCTCAAGGCCGTGGTGAAGAAGGCTGGCGGCAATCCAACGCCCTATCAGGTCGATCTGATGCGCTATCAGCAATGGGTGCACGTCAACGACATCCTCGGGCACCCGCTGGAGGACAGCTATCAGGCCAAGGTCATCAGGGATTTCAAGTGGGCGGACTGGATCGATTCTGACAAGACCATGGCGAAGCCGCACGAGCGTTCCGATACGCGGCTCAAGAACTACCCCTATCGCGGCAGGCCCGTCGAAGGCCCGCAATAGCACAGGCCCCATTTGCAGACGGCGATCCCAGCCGTCAGACGGGCGCCCACAGGCGGCTGCAGTTGCGGCCCGCGCGCTTCGCTGCGTACAGAGCATGGTCGGCCCGCTGGATAAGCCGCTCCAGGGAGTCGTCCGGCGGGGCGATCTCCGCGACACCGGCGCTGATCGTCACCTTCACCGTCCTGCCACCGAAGACCTCGTCCCATCCAGCGATTTTTTGGCGGATGTTCTCGACGGCGGCGAGCGCCTCGCGCGCGGTGGTATTGGGCAGCGTCACGATGAACTCCTCCCCGCCGTAACGCGCCAGCACATCGGCGCCGCGCGTCTGCTCAAGGGAGACCTCGGCCACGCGCCGCAGTATGGCGTCGCCGATCTGATGGCCGAACATGTCGTTGATGCGTTTGAAATGGTCGATGTCGAACATGAAAACGGCAAGCGGCGTCTGGTACCGTTGTGCGATTGCGAACAACTGCTTGCCGAGCTCGAAGAAGTGGCGGCGGTTGCTCACCCCGGTGAGTTCGTCTGTGCGTGCCATGCGCTGCTCGCGCGCCAACGCCTGCTGCAGTTCCGCATTCACCACCTCGATGGCAGCATTGGCCTCGCGCAACTGATCCTCCGTCTGTTTGCGCGCTGTGATGTCCTGGTTGAGGACGATGGCACCCTTGATGCCCCCCGCAGCGTCGCGCAGGGGTATCGCGGAATGCAGGATGACCTTGCTGCTGCCGTCGAAGCACTCGATGCGGATTTCATCGTCGAGCGAGGTCTCGCCGTTCTGGATGGCGCGCGCCGCCGGCCACTCTCCGGCGGCGATGGGGAGCCCGCTATGCAGCCACCAGCCTTTGTAGTCGCCAAAATGCTCCGGGCCGACGTAGCGGATGCCGCCCCAGATTCTCACCCCCGCCGGATTGGCGTGGACGATCTCGCCTTCCCGGTTCAGCGTCCACAGCCCCACCGGTATCGCTTCCAGGATCTGCCGCAGGGTCGCCTCAGTCTCGCGCAGCATATCGTCGGCCAGTCTGCGCCGCGTAATGTCCTCGTGCATGACGGCGACATAGATCTGACCCTGGTAGGAGAAGCGTGTTGCGCGGGCGACGAACCAGCGCTGCTCGGAAGTGGAATGGCAGGGATATTCGAGCGCGAAGACGCGCCGCTCGCCGCTCAGCAGGCTGCGCAAGCCGTGGAGCATTTCCGCGGCGTCCTCGCCCTCCCCTCCGTCCGCCCTCCGGCAGACTTCGAGATAGTTGGTGCCTGGTGCCGAGGCCTTGGCGGCGCCACCATTCTCCTGGGCGAAGCGCTTCCACGCTTCGTTGACGGCGACGATTTCGCCCTGCGCGTTGAGTACGGCGACATGCTCATCCAGTGAGTCGAGAAGCTCATCGGCAAAATCCGTGTCGCGCACGTGCTGTCCCTCCACTGGTTGTGCCGCCGGCAACCTGCGGCCTCAAGATCCTACCGGCCTCGTTTTGTCGTCCGTCCGCGTGATCCAGTTGCCACATTAGCAAAAAAAACCAGCCTGCCAGAGATGACCGGGGAATTCCCGAGGTGGCCGGAGCGCAAACCGCCTTGGACGGAATTGCGGCACGAGCCTCCAGGGGCTAGGAGGACGGGCGTCAGTCGCCATGGCGGTGACGGCGATGCTGGTCGGGGCGTGGTCCGACGTACTCCTTGTAAGCCGCGATCCAGTTGCGCGCAATCTGCCGCTGGGCCCGGACCAGGCTGATCCTGCCCTGGCAGACCAGGCTGTGCAGGCGGTTTCCAGCCTATCCTTGGTGTACGAGCCCCAGGCACCGACCACGTGGTGAGGCTCCGGCCAGAGATTCCGCGGACTGTCCGGGGAACCGCCCAACTCCAGGGAGATGAGGTGATCTTCCTCGTAATCGCGCAAGCGGCGGTCCCCATACCCATAGCGTCTGATGCCGGCGCGCTTGAGGCGCTCGGTGTAACGCTCCGCGGGCCTGATCGTCCTGGTGTAACCGGGCACGCAAATCGTCTCGTGTATATCCGCCTGCGTCACCGCAGGATTAGTCGCCCCGGGAGTCAGGCGTGGACTCGGCAAGGCAGCCGCGATGGGAAACACGACGGCGTAGCGCCCAGTGGCCACGATCCCGCCGGCGCCGGTGTGCTGGTACCAGGCATCGGCAAGCCATCCACCTCGCGCGGCGACAGGGAGGGCGAACAAAACCGTAAACAGAAAAAAGGCACGCTGCATGGTCATGGCTGCATTACTATCGAAGGGCCGCGCAAACGGCATTCTTGCCTGCTTTTTTTCAGACAAAAACTATATTTGTTTTTTCGCCAGCCAATTTTTCCTGAAGGATTTCTTATGTACGGATTCGCCACTGCCGTTGACCTCCCTTTCGCCGCTGCTGTCGACAAGGTTACCGAAGCCCTGAAGAACGAGGGTTTCGGAGTGCTCACCGATATCGACGTACAGGCGACCATGAAAGCCAAGCTCAACATCGACGGCAAGCCCTATCGCATCCTTGGTGCCTGCAATCCTCCCCTCGCGCATCGCGCCATCGAGGCCGACCCGGATATCGGCCTGTTGCTGCCTTGCAACGTCGTCGTGCGGGAGGAGGGCAGCGGCAAGGTCGTCGTCTCCTTCATGGATCCCGCCGCCGTGCTGCAACTCGTCGATCGTCCGGGCATTGCCGAACTGGCGCAGGAAGTCAAAGGGCGGCTGGAACGGGTGCGCGACAGCCTGGCGGCATGAGGTTCACCTGAGGGAGAAAAGCCATGTACGGTCCGTACGAGCACGCGTGGATGTTTGGCGGCGGCGCCGGACTGCTGTTTGGCGGACTATGGATGCTGCTGATGTGGGGGATACCCCTCCTCGTCATTGTCGCCCTCCTCAAATACCTGCTCGGCAAGCCACGCGCCGACCGCAGCGCCGATGCGGCAACCAGGAAAACCGCGCTCGACATCCTCAAGGAGGCCTACGCGCGTGGCGACATCAGCCGCGAGGAATACCTACAGAAGCGCGACGACCTTGCGGACAAGAAGTGACCCTCCGCCCCTGGCGGCCCCCATCAAGTGATAGAGAACGTGAAGGAGATGGTTATGAACGCACCGAAGCTACACAAACAGCTTGCCGCCTGCGCCCTGGCGCTTACGCTGGGCGGCGCCTCCGCCCCCCTGCTCGCCGCGGACGCGCAGACCCCTCCTCCGGCAGCGGACAACGGCCCGCCTTACGGCATGGGACCGGGCATGATGGAAGGCGGTTATGGCGGCTGGGGCATGGGCCCGGGAATGATGGGTGACTATGGAATGGGCCCCGGCATGATGGGCGGCTCTGGCGTTTGGGGCATGCGGGGTGGCCACGGCTGGCGCAAGTGGCTCAACCTCACCGACGCGCAGCAGGCCAGGATCAACAAGATCCAGGATGAAGCGCGCAAGGCGCGCTGGGCGTTGATGGGCACCATGATGGACGAGCAGGCGAAGCTGCGCGACCTTTATCTCGCGCCCAAGCAGGACGAAGCGGCCATCAAAGCGACCTACCAGGCGCTCGGCAAGCTGCACGAGCAGATGTTCGACATTTCGGCGCGAGCCCAAGAGCACATGGAGGCCGTGCTGACCAAGGAGCAGCGCGAAAAACTTCGCCGCTACTGGCATAGGGGATGCGGATCGCGGCCTTGACAGATTTCCCCCCAACCCCAACCAGGGATGCGCGGCGCAAGCAAGCATGCTGCGGTGGATCCACCCGCGTGACCCGCTGCGGCGCGGGGACAATCAAGACTCGACACCCGAGACGGCCTTACTCCCACTCGATCGTTGCCGGCGGCTTGCCCGAAATGTCGTAGACCACGCGGTTGATGCCGCGTATTTCATTGATGATGCGGTTTGATACCTTGCCCAACAACGTGTAGGGCAGTTCGGCCCAGTGTGCGGTCATGAAATCCTGCGTCTGCACGGCGCGCAGGGCAACCACGTAGTCATAGGTGCGCCCGTCTCCCATCACGCCGACGCTCTTCACCGGCAGGAAAACGGCAAATGCCTGGCTGGTCTTCTCGTACCAGCCGGCGGCGCGCAGTTCCTCGATGAAAATATGGTCGGCCCGGCGCAGCAAATCGGCATATTCCCGCTTCACTTCGCCGAGGATGCGTACCGCCAGGCCAGGGCCGGGAAAGGGATGGCGGTAGACCATGTCATGCGGCAGACCGAGGGAAATGCCCAGTTCCCTCACCTCATCCTTGAACAGTTCGCGCAAAGGCTCCAGCAGCTTGAGATGCAGGGTTTCCGGCAGGCCGCCGACGTTGTGGTGCGACTTGATGGCATGAGCCTTCTTGGTCTTGGCGCCGGCCGACTCGATGACGTCGGGGTAGATGGTGCCCTGCGCCAGCCACCTGGCATTTCTGCGCTTTTCCGCCTCTGCCTGAAAAACGTGGACGAATTCGCGCCCGATGATCTTGCGCTTCTGCTCGGGGTCGGCGACGCCGCCCAGCGCGCCCATGAAACGCTCGCTGGCGTCGACATGGATGACCTTCACCCCCAGGTTTTGCGCAAAGGTCTCCATCACCTGCTCCACCTCATGGAGACGCAGCAGCCCCGTGTCGACGAACACACAGGTGAGCTGATCGCCGATGGCGCGGTGGATGAGCGCCGCTGCGACGGAGGAGTCCACGCCGCCCGACAGTCCCAGGATCACTTCATCGCTGCCCACCTCCGAGCGGATCCGGCCCACCGCCTCCGCGATGTAGTCCGGCATGTTCCAGTCATGTGCGCAGCCGCAGATGTCATGCACAAAACGCTCGATGATGGCCTTGCCCTGGAGCGTGTGGGTCACTTCGGGATGGAACTGCACGCCGTATAGGCGGCGCGCCTCGTCGGCCATGCCGGCGATGGGCGTGGCGGCATTGTCGGCGATGACCTTGAAGCCCGCGGGAAGCTCGGTAACCTTGTCGCCGTGGCTCATCCATACGTCCAGCAGGCCATGCCCCTCGCCATTGCTGCGGTCCTGAATGTCGCGCAAGAGCTGCGAATGGCCGCGCGCCCTCACCTCCGCATAGCCGAATTCGCGATGGTGTGCGTTCTCCACCTTGCCGCCCAGTTGCGCGGCCATGGTCTGCATGCCATAGCAGATACCGAGCACAGGAACGCCGAGTTCGAACACCGCCTGCGGGGCGCGCGGGGTCTCCTCCTCGTACACCGAGCTCGGCCCGCCGGACAGGATCACGCCCTGCGGGGCAAACGCACGCACGAAATCATCGTCGACATCGAAGGGATGCAGCTCGCAATAGACATTCGCCTCGCGTACCCGGCGCGCAATGAGCTGGGAGTATTGGGAACCGAAGTCGAGAATGAGGATTTTCTGGTGCATGAGATTTATTGGTCAGTGTGCGATGATGTGCGGCACTACGCCCCATGCGAAGCGCACGGCCAGGACTGCACTCCTGGCATCCAGCGCGCGCCGCCAGCCGGAAGGGGGCATCAATCGACGCGGTAGTTGGGCGCTTCCTTGACGATCTGCACGTCGTGGACGTGGGATTCACGCACGCCGGCCGAGGTGATCTCGACGAATTCCGCCTTGCGGTGCATTTCCTCGATCGAGGCACATCCCAGATAGCCCATGGATGAACGCAGCCCGCCCATGAGCTGATGGATGACCGCCAGCAAGCTGCCCTTGTAGGGCACCCGCCCCTCGATACCCTCAGGCACGAATTTGTCGGCATTGGCCTCGTTGTCCTGAAAATAGCGATCGGAGGAGCCTTTCTGCATGGCCCCCAGGCTACCCATGCCGCGATACGATTTGTAGGATCGGCCCTGGTACAGTTCAATCTCCCCCGGAGCTTCCTCCGTGCCGGCAAAAAGCCCGCCCAACATCACCGCATGTGCACCGGCCGCGACAGCCTTGGCGATGTCGCCCGAGTAGCGCACGCCGCCATCGGCAATGAGGGGCACATCCAGCTTTGCCAGTGCCTCGGCCACATTGGCAACCGCCGAAATCTGCGGCACGCCGACGCCGGCGACAATGCGGGTGGTGCAAATGGAGCCAGGGCCGATGCCCACCTTTACGGCGTCCGCGCCGTGGTCTGCCAAGGCCCGCGCGGCGTCCGCCGTGGCAATGTTGCCGCCGATGACCTGGACCTGCGGATAGTGCGTCTTGACCCAGCGCACGCGCTCCAGGACACCCTTGGAATGGCCGTGCGCGGTGTCCACCACGATGACGTCGACGCCCGCTTCGGCCAGCGCGGCGACGCGCTCGTCGGTGCCCGCGCCCACGCCCACCGCAGCGCCGACGCGCAAGCGTCCCTGCTCATCCTTGCAGGCGATGGGATGCTCGCTGGATTTCTCGATGTCCTTCACGGTGATGAGGCCGCGCAACTCGAAGCGTTCGTTAACCACCAGGACGCGCTCCAGCCGGTGCTTGTGCAGCAACGCCAGCGCTTCTTCGCGGCTTGCGCCCTCACGCACCGTCACCAGCCGTTCGCGCGGCGTCATGACGTTGCGTATGGGCTGGTCGAGGCTGGTTTCGAAGCGCAGGTCACGATGCGTGACGATGCCCGCCACACGGCCGTCGGCGTCCACCACCGGCAACCCGGAAATGCGGTAGCGCCGGGTAAGGTCCAGCACGTCCCGCACACTCATGTCCGGCGTGATGGTGACGGGATCCTTCACCACACCCGATTCGAAGCGCTTGACCTTGGCCACTTCTGCCGCCTGGGCCTCGGCTCCCATGTTCTTGTGGATGATGCCGATTCCCCCCTCCTGCGCCAGGGCGATGGCGAGACGGGCTTCCGTCACCGTATCCATGGCGGCGGAGATAAGCGGTATGTTGAGGTTGATCTTGCGGGTCAGGCGGGTTTTCAAGCCGACGTCGCGGGGCAGGATTTCGGAATGGGCGGGGACGAGCAGAACGTCGTCAAAAGTAAGCGCTTTTTGCAGAACACGCATGGCGAACTTTGGAGGCCAAAAAAAAATTATACCGGTTGCCCCCGGCCTGGCCAAATTCTCCCCCAGCAGGGAAGAGGGAGACGGGTTTTGGTCTTAATCTACCAGCACCAGGCCCGCAGTCCGCATTGACGAAACGGGCGCCGCCCGTTAACTTTACGCCACCATCCGCAAGGGTGTTCCATGCCTCGCGCGTTCGGCGCAACCCGTTCCACCGGGCGCATAACTAAACCAGAGGAGAAATGCATGCGCAAAATCCTGTTTACCCTGACCTCCGTCTCCCTGCTGGCACTGGCCGGCTGCTCCACCTACAACAGCGAAGCGCCCGCACCGGCTGCCGCCGCCAAGCCCGCCATCTCGCCGGAAGCCCAGGCTGCGCTGAATGAAGCCACCGCCAGCATGAAAGAAGCGAAGTCCGATTTCGACGTCTGGACCGTCGCCGAAGCCGCCTACAAGAAGGCGCAGGCCGCGGCCGCCAAGGGCGACAGCGCCACGGTCATCAAGGAGGCCAACGAGGCAACCGCCCTCAACAAGCTGAGCATCCAACAGAGCAAGGAACCACCTCTGGAACAGAAGAACCTCTGAGAGTTTCCCTGCACAAGGGCCGCCGCGCAGGCGGCCCTTGTGTTTTCTGGTCAACCATCGGGAGGCAAGTCGGCGCCCCATTTTTTCATCGCCTTGCCTGCTTCCGCCCGCAGCCTGCGCACCTCCTTGGGGTCGGCAATGAGCGGACGATAGATTTCCACGCGATCACCGGCGCGCAGCACAGTATCCAACTTGGCCGCCTTGCCGTAAATGCCGACTTTCTGAGCAGTCAGATTTATTTCCGGACGCTTCTCCGGCAACCCGGAGGCATGCACTGCCTGCTCCAAGGTCGTCCCCTCCGCCACCCGCAGCGGCACGATCCACTGCTCGTCGGGTAGCGCATAAGCCACCTCGATGTTGATATAGCGCTGCTCAGCCACGGACGTACACCTGTTCCGCCCTCTTCACGAAGGCGTCCACAAAGGTATTGGCGATGTAGGTGAACACGGGCGTCAGCACCGCCTCCATGGCGCGGCTGGCAAAGGAGTACTCCAGCGCGA
>JAJXXS010000059.1 GCA_021780975.1 Pseudomonadota bacterium | reverse complement strand
GTGGTGCTGCTGGCGTCCGGCACTGCCACCCTGGAGGCGGCGCTGCTCAAGAAGCCCATGGTCATCGCCTACATTCTGCCCTGGCTCACCAAGGTCTGGGTGAAGAACAAATTGCTGCTGCCCTACGTCGGCCTGCCCAATATCCTGAGCCGGGAATTCGTCGTGCCGGAAATGATACAGGACCAGGCGACGCCCAAACGCCTCGCTGCGGCAGTGCTCGACTGGCTGGAGCAGCCGGCGCGCTGCAGCGCGGTCGCCGCGCGCTTTGCCCAGTTGCATGCGAGCTTGCGCTGCAACGCCGCTGAGCGCATCGCCGACGCTTTGCTGCCCTACCTATGAATGCTCCTGTCATCTGCGGCGTCGACGAGGCCGGGCGAGGCACGCTCGCGGGGCCTGTGTATGCGGGCGCGGTGATACTCGATCCGCGCCGCCCGGTGGACGGCCTGAAGGACTCCAAGCAACTTTCCGCGACGCGACGCGACTTGCTGGAGGTGCACATCAAGGAATGCGCCGCGGCGTGGGCAGTGGGTGTGGCCAGCGTAGAGGAGATCGACCGGCTCAATATCCTGCAGGCCACCTTCCTCGCCATGAGGCGCGCGGTTGAGGCCTTGGCTCGCTCATTCGATGAAGTCTGGGTGGACGGCAACCAGCGTCCGCCGTGGGATTTCGCCACGCGCATGGTGGTCGGCGGCGATGCCAAGGTGGCGCAGATCTCCGCTGCGTCCATCCTCGCCAAGACGGCGCGCGACCACGAGATGCGCCGGCTGCACGAAGATTTTCCACAATACGATTTTGCCGGCCACAAGGGTTACGGCACGGCCGCCCATCTTGCGGCCTTGCGCCGCCACGGCCCCTGCGCGGCGCACCGGCTGAGCTTCAACCCCCTCAAGGCATGGCTGGCCCAGGGCGAACTTCCGTTTTCTTCCTGAGGTCTAGCGCTTGTCCTGCCGCGGCAGGACGGGGCTGCGGCGATGCCTAAGAGCAGCAGAGCGGGCATAATTCCGCGTGGGCTTTCAACTTTCAATTCAAATCGGACTTTTCATGAACGTTGCCTTGTTTTTTCATGTCATCAGCGTGGTCGTGTGGGTGGGCGGGATGTTTTTTGCCTACATGGCGTTGCGGCCGGTTGCCGCCAGCGTGCTGCAGCCCGCGGAGCGTCTGACCTTGTGGCAGGGGGTGTTCGGGCGCTTTTTTCCCTGGGTGTGGGTCAGCGTCCTGCTGATCCTGGCGTCCGGACTCTGGATGTTCATGCTTCTGGGCGCCGGCAATGCGCCGGTCTATGTCCACGCCATGTTCGGCCTGGGCATCCTCATGATGCTCATTTTTGCCCATGTCTTCTTCGCGCCTTACCGGCGGCTCAAACGTGCGGTGGCCGAGCAGGACTGGAAGAGCGGGGGGGCAGCCCTGACGCAGATCCGCAAGCTCATCGGCCTCAATCTGGCCCTCGGCGTGATCACCATCGCGGTGGCCATGCTGGGCCGGCTCGCGGCCTGAGGCCTTCCATGGCGCTCCGGCAACACTGCACAGCCCTGCTCGCCGGCGTTCTGCTGCTGGCCGGGCCGGCAGCCGCCATGAGTCCGGAGCAGGGCAGCATGGTGGGCAAGGCGGCTGCCCGGGGCAGCGCCGCATCGCAGGTGCTTCTTGGCGTGATGTACCTGCATGGCGATGGCGGCTACCCGCAGAACCCCGCGCTGGCCGCGCAATGGCTGGAGCGCGCGGCCCTGCAGGGCAATGTGTATGCGCAGCAGAAGCTGGGTGATCTCTATGCCCAGGGCCTGGGGGTGGAGAAAAATCCCCGCCTGGCCGCCGACTGGTGGGAGAAAGCCGCGGTGCGCGGCAATCTGCGTGCGCAGACCAGCCTCGGCCTTGCCTATTGGCACGGCGACGGCATCGCCCAGGACACCGGACGGGCGGCCTATTGGCTCAAGCGCGCCGCCACCGGGGGAGATGCGCAGGCCCAGTTCGAGCTTTCCCAGCTTTACCGTTCCGGCGCGGCGAAGCCGGAAGCGGACGAGGGCGCGGATACCTGGCTGGCGCGCTCTGCCAGCCAGGGCTACGAGGAAGCGGTACGCTTTGGCCATTGGCTGGAGGATTTTGGCTATCAGGTGGAGGAGTATTTCCATCCGACCTCCCCGCGCCTGAAAAAGCTCGCCGAGGACGGCGATGCCGAGGCACAATATCAGCTCGCGCTGCGCTATGAGAGCGGCAACGGCGAGCAGCGCGACGGCGCGCGCGCGGTGCAGTGGTATCTGCGCGCCGCCCGCCAGGGTCATCGCAAGGCCATGCTGGCCCTGGCGCATATCTATCGGGAAGGCGCCGACGGCGTGGCGCCAGATGCCGCCTTGGCACGCTCCTGGGACGAGCGCGCGCGCCAGGCTGGCGCCCCTTGATGGGTGGGCTCCTGGTGAGCCAGGGCGGGGCTGGAACGGTTTCTGCTGGTTAGCAGGCAGGCGGTTTCCTGTCTGAGCCAAACGCGTTGCGGAGCGCGTTTATTCGGCGGTGGCGCTGGTTGCACGGGTGTCGGGATGGCGGAATCTCGGCATGCGTGTTGAGTGCCCTACAACGATAAAGGGGGAGTCATGAGCGCTTTGCGCCCCTCATTGAAGCTTGTTCTCATCGTTGCCTTTGCCCTTGTGGCGGCCACGCCGGTGGTGTTCATCACCCTGTGGCTGCGCGCCGGGGTCGAAAGCAACCTCATGGCCGAGGCGCACGACAAGAACGAACTGCTGGCCCGCAACATCGCCACGCCGGTGGCTGAATATCTGCGCGCAGCGCGCGGCAACCTCAATGTCCTCGGCATGCTGGCGAGCGACCATCCGGCGGCCGTGGGCGGCGCCGTCAAGGCCCAGCACTATTACAAGGAAGTCTGGCTGCTGTCGGGCGCGGAAGGGAAATACCTGGCATGGGATGCGCAGGGGAAACCCCTGAGCGCGGTGCCGGAGGCGGCCAGAAAGATCACGGCGCAGGTGTTTGCGACTCCCGCGCGAGTCAATACGGTGGTGCGCGATCCGCTCGACGGCCAGCCGACGGTGCTGCTCACCCACCCCACCCCGGCTGGCATGCTGGTGGGGGCGCTCGATCTCGGCCCGCTGCGTGCGCTATGCGGCGGCATCCACTTCGGCCAGCGCGGGCACTGCGTCATCACCGATGCGCAGGGTAATGTCGTCGTGCATCCCAACCCGCAATGGATGCGCGAAATCAAGAACATCGGCGCCTGGCCCATCGTCAAATCCGGTATGGCAGGGCATCGCGGGGTGATGCGCTTTTATTCGCCTTTCATCCACGCCGAAATGATCGCCGGATACGCCTCGGTGCCGGATTTCCACTGGGTGGTGCTGACGCCGCAGCCGCTGGCCGAATTGACCGCCCAGGCCACCAATCTGGTGCGGCGCGGTCTGACGGTGGCGCTGCTCGGTCTGGGCATGGCGCTGCTGCTCGCGCTGGCGCTGGGTGTGTGGCTATCTCGCTCGATCGGAACGGTGGTGACCGGTGTGAAGCGGGTGCGGCAAGGGGAGTATGTGGAGCCGTTCTCCCGCCTCGGGCTGTTCGCCCCGCAGGAAATCGAAACGCTGCGCAGCTGCAGCGTGTCCATGGCAGACAGCGTGCAGCAGGTCTTGCGCCTGAAGGACAATATGAACGAGGAACTGGAACGCCGCGTGCGCGCGGCGACCGACGAACTCGCAGCCGCCAATGCGCGTCTGGCGGCGCAGGCCCAGGTGGACGAGCTCACCGGCCTGCTCAACCGTCGCGGGATGTGGGGGGCGGTGGCACGCCTGGCGCAGGAGGGAGCGGGGGACGATGGCGAGGGAGCCTTGATCCTGCTCGATGTGGACCGCTTCAAGCAGATCAACGACGAGCATGGGCATACCCTGGGCGATCGTGTGCTGGTGCATGTTGCGCGCCTCATCTCTGCGGACACCCGCGAGAGGGATGCCGTCATCCGCTACGCCGGCGATGAATTCCTGATCCTCATGCCGCGCTGCGATCTGGCGACCGCGGAGCGGCGCGCGCAGAAGCTGTGCGAGCGGGTGGCCGCTTCTCCGCTGGTGAGCGGCGGCCGCGCCGTGAGTGTCACCCTCAGCATCGGTGTCACCAGCTGGCGCAGCGGCATCTCGCAGCAGCAGTTTTCGGAGCTGCTGGGGCGCGCCGACGAGGCCATGTATCAGGCCAAGCGTGCCGGCCGCAACCGCGTATCGGCGCTGGCGGCAACGTGAGCGACTGGTCAGGAATCAACCGTGTGAGCCAGGCGGACATGCTCCCCGGAGGGGTTGTCCGCGCGGGCCCCGGGCGGCGCGCCGGCAGTCTGCCCGGATGGCGCAGCCTGGGGCTCTATGGACGGCTCACGCTGGTCGTGCTGGCGGGCTGGACCCTGCTCTTTGCCCTTGATCTGTTCATGGGACTCTACCAGGCGAAGGCACAGGTGCAGGATTTCCTTGCCGAGAATGCCCGCATCGAGGCGGAAACCCTGGCCCAGTCCCTGGCCGCCCCGGCAGCCCAGGGCAATGCAGCCATGATGGA
>JAJXXS010000338.1 GCA_021780975.1 Pseudomonadota bacterium | reverse complement strand
GTTGGGATACAGCTTTCTGTCGATGAAATATTCATCCTGCAGGGCGATGCGCTCCAGTTCCATGGCGATCCTGAAATGCGGGTCGTCCTTGAGATCCAGCGCCTCCAGCACCTCGTGGCAGGTCTCGCGCATGACCTTGGCGCGCGGATCGAGGTTCTTGTAGATGCGGTGGCCGAAGCCCATGAGGCGGAAGCGGTCGCTCTTGTCCTTGGCGCGCTGGATCACCGCCGGGATGTTCTTCACGTCGCCGATCTCCTCCAGCATCTTCAGCACCGCCTCGTTTGCGCCGCCGTGCAGCGGCCCCCACAGCGAGGCCATGCCGGCCGCCACGCAGGCGAACGGCGTGGCGCCGCTGGAGCCCGCCAGGCGCACGGTCGAGGTGGAAGCATTCTGCTCGTGGTCGGCATGGAGGATGAAGATGCGGTCCAGGGCGCGCGCCAGCACCGGTTTCACCTCGTAGGGCTCGCACGGCGTGGCGTGCAGCATGTGCAGAAAATTGGCGGCGTAGCCGAGGCGGTTCTGCGGGTACGTGAACGGCTCGCCGATGTTGTACTTGTAGGCCCACGCGGCAATGCTGGGCACCTTGGCGATGAGGCGGCGGGCAGAAATCTCCCGGGTCTTGGCGTCGAACACATCGTGCGCGTCCGGGTAGAAAGCCGACAGCGCCCCGGTGACGCCTATCATCACCGCCATGGGATGCGCGTCGCGGCGGAAGCCACGGAACACGTTGTTGACCTGATCGTGCAGCATGCTGTGGCGGGTGATGGCCTGCTCGAAGTCGGCTTTCTGCTGCGCCATGGGCAGTTCGCCGTACAGCAGCAGGTAGCACACCTCCATGAAGTCCGACTCATAGGCCAGCTGCTCGATGGGATAGCCGCGGTGGTAGAGGAGCCCGGCATCGCCGTCGATGTAGGTGATGCTGGAGGCGCAGCTCGCCGTGGCGGTGAAGCCCGGATCGAAGGTGAAATAGCCGTGCTGGGCAAGCGCGCGCACGTCGATCACCGGTGTGCCCAGCGTGCCCGGCATGACCGGCAGTTCTATCGGCGGCTGGCCGTTCTTGAGGTCCAGCGTGACGGTGCGGTTTTCTTTCATGCAGCGCATCCCTTGCGTATGAATTCGATGAGAGGGCGGAACTCGCGCGGCGCCTCCGCCCGCCCCTCCAGCCAGGCAAGCAACTTCCGGTCCGACTCGGCCAGCAGCGCCAGGCAGCGTGCGCTGTCGTCCGCGCCGAGGCCGGCGCTGCCGCGCGCCAGCGGCGCCAGCCACAGGTCCAGTTCCAGCAGGCCGCGCCGGCAGGCCCAGGGAATGCGGCGGGCAGCGTGTTCGGCGTCCATCCTCACACCCGTCGCTTGACCAGCATTTCCCGGATTTTCCCGATGGCGGCCGTCGGGTTCAAGCCTTTCGGGCAGGCCGCCACGCAATTCATGATGCCGTGGCAGCGGTACAGCCGGTACGGGTCTTCCAGGTTGTCCAGGCGCTCGGCGGCCGCCTCGTCGCGGCTGTCGGCGATGAAGCGCCAGGCCTGCAGCAGTCCGGCGGGGCCGACGAAGCGCTCCGGGTTCCACCACCAGGAGGGGCAGGCCGTGGTGCAGCAGGCGCACAGGATGCACTCGTACAGGCCGTCCAGCTGCGCGCGCTCCGGCGGGCTCTGCAGGCGCTCGATCTCGGGCTCCGGTTCGCTGTTGACGAGCCAGGGCTTGACCGACTTGTACTGGCGGTAGAACAGCTCCATGTCCACCACCAGATCGCGCACCACTGGCAGCCCGGGCAGCGGCCGGACCTCGATAGGCTCCTTCAGTTCTGCCAGCGGCGTGATGCAGGCGAGGCAATTCCTGCCGTTGACGTTCACCGCGTCCGAGCCGCACACGCCCTCCTTGCAGGAGCGCCGCAGGCTGAGACTCTCGTCCTGCGCCTTGAGGGCGATGAGGGCGTCGAGCAGCATGCGGCCCTTGGGGTCGATGTCCAGCGTCATGTCCTGCATGCTCGGCGCCGCGTCGGTCTCGGGGTTGTAGCGATAAATGCGGAAGCGCATCAGTAGGCCCTTTCGCGCGGCAGCATGGAGTCCACGGTGAGCGGCTTGAGGCGCACCGGCTTGTAGTCGAGCTGGTCCTGCGCGCGCCAATACAGCGTGTGGCGCAGCCAGCGGTCGTCGTCGCGCGCCGGAAAATCCTCGCGCGCGTGGGCGCCGCGGCTTTCCTCGCGCGCCAGCGCCGACACCAGGGTGGCGCGCGCCGTGAGCATGAGATTCTCCAGTTCCAGGGCCTCCACGCGCGCGGTGTTGAACACGCGGCTGTGGTCGGTGAGGCGGGCGTCCTGCAGGCGCGCCTCCAGTTCATCGAATTGCTGCAGGCCTTCCTGCAGCACCGCGTGCGTCCGGTAGACCCCGCAGTAGCGCTGCATGGTGCGGCGCAGATCGTCCTGCAGCGCTGCCACGCGCTCGCCGCCCTGCTGCCGCTCCCAGCGCGCCAGGCGCGCCTGCGCCGCTTGCAGTGCCGCGTCGGGCAGAGGCCGCGCGTAGGGCGACTCGCGCAGCGTCTCGGTCATATGGCGGCCGGCGGCGCGGCCGAACACCACCAGGTCCAGCAGCGAATTGCCGCCCAGGCGGTTGGCGCCGTGCACCGACACGCAGGCGCACTCGCCCACCGCATAGAGTCCGGGCACCGGCTCCTCGGGGCCGTAATGCGCCGGCGCCACCACCTGGCCGTGCAGGTTGGTGGGAATGCCGCCCATCATGTAATGCACCGTGGGCGCCACCGGGATGGGATCGCGCGCAGGATCGACGCCGGCAAAGCGGATGGACAGCTCGCGGATGCCCGGCAGCTTTTCGGCGATGAGCTTTTCCCCCAGGTGGTCGAGCTTGGCCAGCACATAATCGCCGTGCGGGCCGCAGCCGCGGCCCTCGTGGATTTCCGTGGCCACCGCGCGCGCCACCACGTCGCGGCTGGCCAGATCCTTGGCATGCGGGGCGTAGCGTTCCATGAAGCGTTCGCCCGCGCGGTTGACGAGATAGCCGCCCTCGCCGCGCGCCCCTTCGGTGATGAGGCAGCCCACCCCCGCGATCCCCGTCGGATGGAATTGCCAGAATTCCATGTCCTGCAGCGGCAGTCCGGCGCGCAGCACCATGCCCAGGCCGTCGCCGGTGTTGATGAGCGCATTGCTGGTGTTCCAATAGATGCGCCCGGCGCCGCCGGTGGCGAGCAGCGTGGCGCGCGCCTCGAACAGCCAGGTCTCGCCCGTGGCGATGCACAGCGCCAGCACGCCCAGCACGTAGCCGTCGGCGTCGCGCAGCAGGTCGAGGGCAAAGTATTCGTCGAAGAACTGGGTGCGTGCCGCCAGGTTGCGCTGGTACAGGGTGTGCAGCAGTGCGTGGCCGGTGCGGTCGGCGGCGGCGCAGGTGCGGATCGCCTGCTCGCCGCCAAAGTTTTTCGACTGACCGCCGAAGGCGCGCTGGTAGATCTTGCCGTTGTCCAGGCGCGAGAACGGCAGCCCCATGTGCTCCAGTTCGTAGACCGCCGAAGACGCCTCGCGGCACATGAACTCGATGGCGTCCTGGTCGCCCAGCCAGTCCGACCCCTTCACGGTGTCGTACATGTGCCAGTGCCAGTGGTCCTCGTCGACGTTGGCCAAAGCGGCGGTGATGCCGCCCTGCGCCGACACCGTGTGCGAGCGCGTGGGAAACACCTTGGAGATCACCGCCACCTTGTGGTCGGAGCGCGCCAGTTCCAGCGCCGCGCGCAGGCCCGCGCCGCCGCCGCCGATGATGAGCGCGTCGAAGCGGCGCCGGTTCATGCCACCCCCCAGAGGATGTAGGCACCCCAGAACAGGCACCCCGCCAGCAACGCCGTCGCCAGGGCGTGGGCGGCAAGCTTGCCGGCATAGGCGTGCACATAGTCGAGAATGACGTGATTGAGCCCCACCCAGGCATGCAGCAGCAGCGCCGCCAGGTACAGCAGCCACAGGGCCTTGGCCCAGGGTGGGAGAAACAGCGCGCGCCAGGCTGTGTAGCCCGCATGGGAAAACGCCAGCGCCAGCAGAACGGGCGTGCCCAGCGCCAGCACCGCGGCGCTGTAGCGCTGCGCCAGCCACAGGCCCGTGCCCTTGCCGCTTGCGCCCAAGAGCTTCATGCCAGCCACCACGCCAGGATCGCCACACTCAGCGCGCCGGCGCCCGCCATCACCCCCAGGCTCCAGCGCCGCGCGCGCGGCAGGTCGAGGCCGCGATGGGCATCCAGAAACAGATGGCGCAGGCCGGCGAGAAAGTGGTGGCACAACGCCCACAGCCAGGGCAGGCACATGAGCTTGAAAGCCGGCTGCTGCACCCGTGCGGCCACCGCGTCGTAGCCGGCCGGGCCGGAGAGGCTTTGCTGCAGCAGCCACAGCGCATAGGGGGCGGCGAGCACCAGCAGCAGGCCGCTCACGCGGTGCAGCAGCGACAGCCAGGCCATGGGCGAAAGATACAGACGCAGGGGATCGAGATAGACGGGAGCGGGCTTGGCCATGGCGCAAGTTTACAGGGCCGCGC
>JAJXXS010000344.1 GCA_021780975.1 Pseudomonadota bacterium | reverse complement strand
CTTCCGCACCTGGATCGAGCGTGACCCCAAAGGCGGCACCGACGTCTTCGTCAGCCACGAGGGTGTGCAGGAGGTCTACACCAGTTCGGGCCAGGACCAGACCAAGTGGGAGCCGGCGCCGCCCAACCCTGGGCTGGTGGTGGAGATGCAGCGGCGCCTGATGACCTTCCTCGGCGTGCCCAAGGAACAGGCGCAGCAGGCACTGGCGCAGGCGCCCAAGCCCGACCGCGCCCACATCGTCGACAGCGGGGCCGACGCGCCCACGCTGGTGGTGGATGATGCGCTCGATACCGCATGGCAGCGAGTGGGGGTGGCGCTGGATCGCGTGGGTTTCGTGGTGGAGGATCGTGATCGTGCGAAGGGGCTCTACTACGTGCGCTATATCGATCCCGCTGCCGAGCAGGAGGGCAAGCCGAGCTGGTTCTCCAAGCTTGCCTTCTGGCGCAGCGCGAAGCCGCAGACCACCCCGCAGATCCACATCCTGGTGAACGCGCAAGGCAATGACAAGACGCTCGTGAGTGTAGTGGCGGGCGTACAGGGGGCGGCGGTGGAGCCCCATACGCGCCGGCAGATCATCAACCTGCTCTACCAGCAGTTGCGGTGAGCGGAGGATGCGCTTTGCTTCCCTGGGGAGCGGCTCGGAAGGCAATGCCCTGGTGGTGGAACGCGGCGCCACGCGCGTCATGGTGGACTGCGGCTTTGGTCTCGCCGATGCTTGTCGGCGGCTTGCCCGGCTGGCGCTCGGTCCGGCTGATTTGAGCGCCATCCTGGTGACCCACGAGCACAGTGATCATCTCGGCGGTGTCGCGCGCCTGGCGCTCAAGTATGGCGTGCCGGTGTGGACGTCGCATGGCACCCTCAGCCAATGGCAGGCGGAACGCCTGCCGCAGGTGAACATTTTCGACAGCCACAGCCCCTTCGATATCGAGGACTTGCAGGTGCATCCCTATCCCGTTCCCCATGACGCGCGCGAGCCGGCGCAGTTCGTGTTTTCCGATGGTGGGCGGCGCTTGGGGCTGCTTACCGATGCCGGCAGCGTCACGCCGCATATGGTGGACATGCTCTCCGGCCTCGATGCGCTGGTGCTGGAGTGCAACCACGATGCCGGGATGCTCGCAGGCGGCCCCTATCCGCCCTTCCTCAAGCAGCGTGTGGGCGGCGCCTTCGGCCATCTGGAAAACAGCCAGGCGGAGGATCTGCTCAAACGGGTGGATCAAAGCCGCTTGCAGCATGTGGTAGCCGCCCACCTGTCGGCCACCAACAACACCCCCCAGCTGGCGCGCGCCGCACTGGCGCGTGCCCTTGCCTGCGCAGAGGATTGGGTGGCGGCGGCGGACCAGGAAACCGGGCTGGGCTGGCGGAGCGTGCAATGACCACATTTGCTGAGTTGGGGTTGCGTTCCGAGATCCTGCGGGCTCTGGAGGATCTGGGCTATCGCGAACCGACGCCCATCCAGGCGGCGGTGATTCCCATCGCTCTCGCCGGTCGCGACGTCCTCGCCGCGGCGCAGACCGGCACCGGCAAGACGGCGGGCTTCGCCCTGCCCCTCATCGAACAGGTCGCCGCGCATGCCAACACCAGCACTTCGCCCGCCCGCCATCCCATACGCGCGCTCATCCTGGCGCCCACGCGCGAGCTGGCGATCCAGGTGGAGGAAAGCGTGCGCGCTTACTGCAAGCATCTGCCGTTGCGCTCGCTGGTGGTCTACGGTGGGGTCAATATCGATACCCAGATCCCGTCCCTGCGCGCCGGGGTGGAGATACTTGTCGCGACGCCCGGGCGCTTGCTCGACCACGTCCAGAACAAGACCCTCAATCTGTCGCAGGTGAGCATGCTGGTGCTGGATGAGGCCGACCGCATGCTGGACATGGGTTTCATGCCTGATCTCCGGCGCATCATAGGTTTGCTACCGGCTGAGCGTCAGAACATGATGTTCTCCGCCACTTTTCCGGAAGAGATCAGACGCCTGGCAGACAGCTTCCTGAAGAATCCGGAACGTGTCGAGGTGGCGCGTCGCAACGCCACGGCGGAGACGGTCACCCAGGTGGTGCACCCGGTGCATCACGAGCGCAAGCGTGCACTGCTCGTCCATCTCGTGAAGAGCCGTGATCTGCGCCAGGTGCTCGTGTTTACGGGCACCAAGCTGATGGCGAACCGTCTCGCCAATGAACTCAATCGCGCCGGATTGCAAGCCGCGGCGATCCATGGCGACAAGTCCCAGCAGGAGCGCATCAAGGCGCTCGACGCCTTCAAGCACGGAGAAATGCGCATCCTGGTCGCCACCGACGTCGCGGCGCGCGGCCTCGACATCGAAGCGCTGCCTTATGTGGTCAACTACGATCTGCCGCACAACGCCGAGGATTACGTCCATCGCATCGGTCGTACCGGGCGCGCGGGGGCGCGCGGCGAGGCCATTTCCCTGGTGAGCGAGGCGGAAAACCGCTATCTCGACGACATCGAGAAGCTCATCAAAACCCAGTTGGTGCGGCAGCCGGTGCCCGGTTTCACCAGCGGCAGCGACGATCTGGTCGGCTATGCCGCAGCGCCGGTGGTGGCTGCGCCAACGCGCGCGCGTCCGGCCAAGCAGGTCGCTGCCTTATTCCTTCCCCCCGCCGGCTCCGGACGGCGCTGAATCCTGCAGGCGGTGCCATTCGAAGGCGGGGCCGGGATCGGTCTTGCGCCCGGGGGCGATGTCGCTATGGCCGGCCAGGCGCAGCCCGGCGTAGGCTGCGGTGAGCGTGGCCACGAGTTGCCGCAGGCGCGCGTATTGCGCTTCGGTGTAGGGCGTGTCGTCAGTGCCTTCCAGTTCCACGCCGATGGAATAGTCGTTGCAGCGCTCCCAGCCCTGCCAGTTCGATGCGCCGGCATGCCAGGCGCGCTTCGTCGTGGGCACGAACTGGATCAGTTCGCCGTCGCGGCGCAGGTAGAAATGGGCGGAAACGCGCAGGCCGCGCAAGTTCCGGTAGTAGGGATGGGCATCCCAGTCCAGTTTCCCGGTGAAGAGATCGATGACCCCGCTGCCGCCGAATTCCCCCGGCGGCAGCGAGATGTTGTGCATCACCAGCAGGCGCACCGCGCCCGACCCGGGGCGCCAGTCGCAATGCGGCGAGGCGATGTAGCGCACGCCCGGCAGAATTCCGTCAACTGCGATCTGGTTCATGGCTCCTCCTGCGCCGGCGAGGCCAGCAATGCCTGCAGGGCCCTCCGGAAGGGTTCCGGGCGCGGCTCCGCGTGCAGCTGGCCATGGTAGTCCCCATCCACGAACACCAGCAGGCTGGGGAGGTGAAAAATTTCATAGGCGCGTGCCAGCGCGGTGTCCTGTTGCACGTTCACCTTGTAGAGGCGCGCGGGCGTCTCGCCAAGCAGCGCGGGCAGAAGCTGTTCCAGGCGGCGGCAGGCGCCGCAGCCCGGTGAGTAAAAAAGCACGATGCTGATTCCCGGCGTGCGGCGCAGGCGCTGATGGAAATCGAACTCGTTGAGTTCGGCCTCAGCATGCAGACGCACCCCGGCGGGTTCTTCGGGCGGCGCCGACGTCATGGCTTTTCCGCGCCCTCGGGCGCAATGGCGAGGGCGCCCGCGTTGTTCGGCGGCGGGCTGTCGGCCGCTTCCTGGCGTACCTGATCGGCCAGCCAGTTCATGAGCGCCTGGCTGGCGACCTGGGCATCCGGGCCCTGCTGCGTCTGCGCATGCCAGCACGCCGCCGGGCTGTCCGCCGGCAGCCGATCGGCAATAAAATGCGCCAGCGGGTCGGCGGCAGGGCTAGGGGTCGCGCGGCCACCGCCGTGCACGAAGCGCCAGTGATAGGCCAGCGCGCCCAGGTAGCTGTGCAGCGTCCCTGGCGTGAGGGGCAGGCGGAAAGCCTGGCGCCAAGTGGCAAGGTCCTCCGCCGGCATCGGGTGGGCGAGACCATGGCCTTGGCCGTAGGGTGCCCCGAGCACGGCGACCGCCTCCACCATGCCGAGGTCTTCCAGTCCCTCGACGATCACGTTCTGGCTGAAATCCTGACCCATCTGGATGATGGCAGCGATGAGCGCCAGCGTGCGCAGCGGATCAGAGCGCAATCGGCACAGCAGGTGTTGATCGATCTTGATGTCCTCGACGGGCAGTTCCGCCAGGCGCTGTAGGTTGCTGTAGCCCGAGCCGACATCATCCATGGATAGTTTCACGCCCAGAGCGAGCAGCTTGGCGATCGCGGCGTCCTGCGCGCTCAGGTCCGGCCCATGGGGTTCGATGATTTCCACGGTCAGGCAGGCCGCGGGCACGCCGCTGTGCTGCAGCGCTGCATGTATCCAGCGCGGGCAGTCGGGGTCGAGCAGGGCGGCTGGCGGCAGGTTGACCGATATCTCCGCCTGCCAGCCTTTCGCGCGCCAGCGCGCGAACTGCGCCAGGGCCTCGGCAAGGCCGAGGCGGAAAAGGTGGTCCAGGTCGGCGTCACCCAACAGCGGAAGGAAGCTGGCGGGCGCGACCAGGCTGCCGTCCTCCAGCCGCAGGCGCGCCAGGGCTTCGACCTTGACCACCTGTCCGTTGCGCAGATCGACGATGGGCTGCAGGTGCATCGTCAGGCCACCGG
>JAJXXS010000210.1 GCA_021780975.1 Pseudomonadota bacterium | reverse complement strand
ATGCGCACGCTTGTAGGGACGAAATCCCCGGCTTACAAGCAGATGAGCGAAGCGCAGGATCTGGACGGTTTCGCCGCGGCGCTTGTCATGTGTCGCCGTGTCATGGCCGCCGTCGCCTCTCCCCATCAGGCGGAAGCGCTGGAGGCGGGAGCGGCCAAGTATTTGGCCTGATCAGCTGAGGCGGGAAAAAACCCGCCCAGCCGCCGCCACCGTCGCTGCGATATCTGCGGGGTGGTGCGCGGCCGAGACAAAGCCGGCTTCGAATGCCGATGGCGCGAGATAGATGCCCTCCTCCAGCATGGCGTGGAAGAAGCGGTTGAAGCGTTCGCGGTCGCAGTCCATCACCTCGGCATGAGTGCCCGGTGGGGTGGACCGGAAATAAATTCCGAACATCCCCCCTAGGCTGTCGGCGCTGAAGGCGATGCCGGCCGCCCGCGCTGCTTGCGTCAGGCCCTCTGCCAGAGTCTGTGTGGCGGTACTCAGCGCCTCGAAGAATCCAGGCTGCGCAATTTCTTCCAGGGTGGCAAGCCCGGCAGCCACTGCCACCGGATTGCCTGACAAGGTGCCTGCCTGATAGACGGGGCCGAGCGGAGCAAGCCTGTCCATGATGTCGGCGCGCCCGCCGAAAGCACCGAGCGGCATGCCGCCGCCGATGACCTTCCCCAGCGTGGTGAGGTCAGGGGTGATGCCATAGTGCCCCTGGGCTCCGCTGAGTCCGACGCGAAACCCCGTCATCACTTCATCGAAAATGAGGACGGCGCCATGCTGCGTGCACAGGCGCCGCAGTCCCTCAAGAAATCCGGGGGCCGGCTTGACCATATTCATGTTGCCGGCCACGGGTTCGACGATGACGGCGGCAATATCCTGCCCGTTGCGCTGAAAGCATGCTTCCGCCGCGGCGAGGTCGTTGTAGTCCAGCACCATGGTGTGGGCGGCCACATCGGCGGGCACGCCTGCCGATGTGGGGTGTCCGAAGGTGAGGGCGCCTGAGCCCGCTTTTACCAGCAGGTAGTCGGCGTGGCCATGGTAGCAACCTTCGAATTTGATGAATTTGTCGCGCCCGGTATGGCCGCGCGCAAGGCGGATGGCGCTCATGGTCGCCTCCGTGCCCGAGGAGACCAGGCGAAGCTTCTCCAGGCTCGGCAGCAGCTGGGTCAGACGCTCGGCGATCCGCAGTTCGAGTTCCGTCGGGGCACCGAAGGAGAGCCCCTGAGATGCACGCTGCTGTACCGCCTGCACCACCTTGGGGTGCGCGTGGCCGAGTATGGCCGGGCCCCACGAGCCGACATAATCGATGTATTCCCGGCCGTCCACGTCCCACAGGCGGGAACCCTGACCGCGTTCAAAGAAGACGGGTGTGCCGCCTACGGAACGAAACGCGCGTACGGGGGAGTTGACTCCGCCGGGGATGAGTTTTTGCGACAGGGCGAAAAGTTCGGCACTGCGGCTCATGGGATCCTCGCAACAAGGGTAGGGTGAGAGAAAGCGCGAAGTGCGCCGGAGGGTGGTCTCATTAGTCTTCCGACTCCCATGCAAACAGGGCGTTCAGCTGCATGGCCGCCGCGCGTGGATCGGGGGCGTCGAATACGGCGGAAATCACCGCCAGCGCATCGGCGCCCCCGTCCAGGAGCGCAGGGGCGTTGCTCGATGTGATTCCCCCGATGGCGATTATCGGCAGGCGCAGAACCTCGCGTGCCGCGCGCAGGAGGTCGAGCGGCGCCCGCGGCGCCTGCGGCTTGCTGGGCGAGGGATAAAAGCTGCCGAAAGCGACATAGTCAGCGCCGCCGGCCTCGGCTTCCCGTGCCAGTTGCAGGCTTTGGTAGCAGGAAATGCCGATGTACTTGTCCGCGCCGAGTATGATGCGTGCCTCCGCCAGGCGGGCATCTGCCGTCCCGAGGTGTACGCCATCGGCACCCACCAGATCCGCCAAGCGCAGGTCATCGTTGATGATGAGGGGCACACCATGGCTGCGACACAAGGGCAGCAGTTCGCTCGCCTGAGCATGGCGTAGCGCCACATCGCCTGTTTTCTCGCGGTACTGGAGCGCGCTGATGCCACCTTCGAGGGCCGCCTTGACGCGGGCAAGCAGTCGGTCCGTGTCGGCCTCGGGGGGCGTGAGCGCGTATACGCCGCCGGGAAAAGCCGCCTTCATGCGTTTCCTTCGGCGGGCGCCTCCTGGGCCCAGAAAAAGCGCTCGGGAATGTACTGGCCCATGCCAGGGCGAAATGCCGCCTTGAGCGCTTCCAGGGTGAAATCCTGCCCCTCGCGCACGGCCTGCGGAATATCCTGCCCCCAGGCGAGACAGCCGGCGATTGCCGAGGCGAGTGTGCAGCCGGAACCGTGGAAGCTGCCCGGCAGCCGGTCCCAACTGTCGGTTTGGACCTGGCCGCTGGCATCGAACAGCAGGTTGTGCACGCGCGGGGTGTTTTCGTGGGTGCCGGTGATGAGCACGTACTCGCAGCCCAGATCAGTCAGGCGGCGTGCGCACAGGGTCAGGTCCAGCTCTTCATCGCCTGCCTCGCCCGCGGCCAGCCGCCTGGCTTCGATGCTGTTGGGGATGAGCAGCGTGGTCTGCGGCAGCAGCATATCCTTCATGGCGGACACCATGTCTTCGGAAGCCAGTTCGTCGCCCCGTCCTGAGGCCAGTACCGGATCCAGCACGACGGGGATGTCGGGATAGTCGGAAAGGATTTCCGCAATGACGGAAATCGCCTCCACGCTGCCGAGCAGGCCGAGCTTGAACACATCCACCGGCATGTCTTCCAGCAGCATGCGCGCCTGGTCGGCCACCCAGTCAGCGTCGATGGCCAGAACATCGCTAACCCCCGCCGTATCCTGCACGGTGAGCGCGGTGATCACCGAGAGCGGGTGGCAGCCCATGCTCGCCAGCGTCAGCACGTCCGCCTGCACGCCAGCGCCGCCCGTGGGGTCGGAGGCGGCGAAGGTAAGCACCAGGGGCGGGGATTGGGGCATGATTTGGGACGGCTGGCCGCCGGGTTTAGAATAGTCCGCCATTTTAGCCCAATGCCCCCCCTCCGACGCCATGACCGACGCCCCTTATCGCACCTGGATGTGCCTCATCTGTGGATTTGTTTACGATGAAGAACAGGGGCTGCCGAACGAGGGGATAGCGCCTGGCACGCGCTGGGAGGATATACCCATCAACTGGACCTGCCCGGACTGTGGTGCGCGCAAAGACGATTTCGAAATGATTGCCCTGTAAAGTCCTCTCGGTTTCAGGGACATCCATGTGCGCGGGTGTTTCGCCGCCGTTTATCGGTGCTTTTTAAAGAAAACGCCGAACCTTCCGTAAACCCCTCCAGAAGCCGCCAGCCCGGCGGCGCCTACAGCAAGGGGTAAGCAGTGTCCGACACCGACGCATTTAAAGGCGTGAAGGTCATGGTGATTGACGATAGCAACACCATCCGCCGCAGCGCCGAGATTTTTCTCAACCAGGTGGGTTGCGAGGTCATCCTCGCCCAGGACGGTTTCGAGGCCTTGGCCAAGATTGCCGACCATCAGCCTGACGTCGTCTTCGTCGACATCATGATGCCGCGGCTCGACGGCTATCAGACCTGTTCCCTGATCAAGCGCAATTCCCGCTATCGCGCCACCCCGGTCATCATGCTGTCCAGCAAGGACGGCTTGTTCGATCGCGCCAAGGGCCGCCTGGTGGGGTCGGATCAGTACCTCACCAAACCCTTCACCAAAGACACCCTGTTGCGGGCCGTGCGCGAGCATGCGCCGCAGCACGCTGCGTAATAAAGGAGATGCCCATGTCCATCAGCCGTATCCTTGTGGTCGACGATTCCCCCACGGAACGTTTCTTTTTGTCCGAACTGCTCGTCAAGCACGGTTACTTGGTCAGCATGGCGGAAAGCGGCGAGGATGCCGTCGCCCAGGCCAAAAACACCCACCCGGACCTGATACTCATGGACGTCATCATGCCCGGCATGAACGGATTCCAGGCGACCCGCATGATCAGCAAGGATGATTCCACCAAGGACATCCCTGTCATCATGTGCACGAGCAAGGGCCAGGAAACGGACAAGGTCTGGGGGATGCGGCAAGGGGCGCGGGCCTACCTGGTGAAGCCCGTGAATCCGGACGAACTCATCAAGCAGATCAAGGCGCTGGGCTGAGGGGGCGTAGATGTCCTTCAACCTCAGAGAATTCCAGGGCCAGCTGACGGAACGTCTGAAGGCCGCCGCAGCGCAGCCCGACGTGACTTCGCGCCTCGGATTTGCGAGCGCCGGGCGCCAGTGGCTGGTGCCGCTCACTGAAGTGGACGAGGTCTTGCCGGTGCCGGCGGTCTTGCCGGTGCCTGGGTGCGAAGGCTGGTTTCGCGGCTTGTGCAACGTGCGCGGCAACCTCTATGCAGTGAGCGATCTGGGCTATTTTCTCAACGGCCAGCCGAGCGCGCCTTCTCCCCACAATCGCCTGCTTCTTGCGCACCGCCGTCTGGGCGTCAACACTGCCCTTGTCATCGAGCGCACGCTGGGGCTGCGCCATGACGGCCAGTTGCGCCGCCAGGAGGCGGGTGACGTGCCGTGGACGGGGCAGATCCTGGTCGATCAGCAGGAAACCTCCTGGCT
>JAJXXS010000032.1 GCA_021780975.1 Pseudomonadota bacterium | reverse complement strand
AGTGCACCTAACCAATCCCTAGCCAATAGCCGCCATTCCAGTTTCGTCAAACAATCAGATTCCCTTCAACAGCCAAGGAGTCTGACATGGAAACCATCCAGAAGCGTGAAGCATGGAACAAAGGCAAACTGGTCGGCCAGAAAGCACCTTTGAAGCCAAAGGACATCTGGGCCATCCGTATCCACCTGCATAATCAGCATGCCGTTCGGGACCTCGCCATGTTCAATCTGGCGATCGACAGCAAGCTACGCGGTTGCGATCTCGTCAATCTCCACGTGCGAGACGTGACACATGGAAACCAGATGCTTGCTCGGGCCATGGTTACCCAGCGCAAGACCCAGCGCCCCGTCCAGTTTGAACTGACAGAGCCGACACGGACTGCCGTGGCTGCCTGGATTGAGAAAAGCCACCTGCGGGGTGATCAGTACCTCTTCCCGAGCCGGGTTGGGAAGTCGCCCCACGTCTCGACCCGGCAGTATGCACGGATTGTGCATCACTGGGTGGAGGTGGCGGGCCTGGATCCGGCTGCTTACGGCACCCATTCCATGCGGCGCACCAAAGCCACGTTGATCTACAAGAAAACGAAGAACCTGAGGGCCGTCCAGTTGCTGCTAGGCCATGCAAAGTTGGAAAGCACCGTCCGGTACCTGGGCATCGAGGTTGATGATGCCCTGGAAATTTCCGAACAGACGGAAATCTAGGGAGCGGGGCTGGCGGCCAGTCATCCTTGACTGGCCGCCTTCCAATCTACCAGGGAGATTGCTTGCGGTTGGCTTCGGTCACCCTGTACCAAGGCGTGCCGACGGCACCGAACCCAGGCCACTCCGCCCGTTCCTACTAACCGGCAGCCTCAACTCGCCTGAACGCGCGCCAGATTGTCAGGTCGTAGATGATTTTTAGCACTCCACAAGCAATGAGCGGCGCCGCCAGCCAGCCCGCTGTGAACATGGCCCCAGAAAGCGCCGGGCTGGCGGCGGATGCCAAACTCCTGGGGACGGCTGTGAAGCTTGCTGCAGCCGTTCGCTCAGCAGGAGTGACCACCGCCATCACAAAGGCCGTCCTGGTGGGAACATCCATCTGGGAGAGCAGGCTGCGCACCAGCAGCAAGGCAAGTGACCAGTGCAGGCTGGGCGCGAGCGCTGCAACAATCAGACAGATGTTGGCTGGGATGTGGGTGAACACCATGGTGTTAAGCAAGCCGATCCGACGGGCGACCCAAGGGGCGGCCAGTTGGGAGGCGGCAGTCAGCAACCCCGCCCAGAAGAAGAAATCTCCCGCCTGCGCGAGTGACAGTCCAAAGCGGTCGAAGAGCCAAAGTGCCAGCAGCGTATTTACCAGCAGGCCACCCGCGAAGGCATCCAGAGAAAACAGCGCCGCCAACCGGATCACGATGCTCCTCGACGGCCCAAGCGGCGTGGGAGGCCGCGCCTGCTCATGATGCTGTAGGGCAGGCAGGCGCTGGTACAGAAAAAAGATCGCCAGTCCGGTCGCGCCATAAAGCGCGAACATCAGGCGCAGTGCATCCAGACGCGAGATGCCAAGATCGACAAGCTGCTCTGGAAAACCACTGGCCAAGGCGCCGAACGACGCGGAGAGCGCACCTAGAAAGGTGTAACGGGCAAAAAGGGAGGTTCGGGCGTCGCCTTGTGCCATATCAGCCAGACGGGCATGCTCTAGCGGCAGGAACACGCTGACATCGCCGGAGCTCGGGTTGATCGTGCCGATAAAGGCCACCAGCATCAGCGGCCAAAGGGAGGAGTTCACAGCCATGAGCAAACCGGTCATGGCCATGAGAAGCGCAGCGGCCAGCAACAGACGACGGGGCGGATAGCCATGTCCCCAGCGGCCTACCGCCAGAGTCATCAGGGCCGAGCCCAGCAAGGTGGCTGTGCTGATCAGCCCCACATCCCATTTGCCCATGCCCAAGGCCAGCAAATAGGCAGGCAGCAGGATGGCGACGAAGCCGTCCGTGAAGGCCCGTAACGCACGGCCGATCAGGAGCAGACGCGCGCCGTGGGGTAACGGCATCAACTTAAACCGACTGTCTGCCAGGTCTTTCCGAGAGACGCGCCGGTACACCAGAGACAGGCAATGCGGCCGATCTTAGGCCGTTCGCGGGTGATCCATTTCATCAAAGTCTCCTAAAAAGGAATGGGAGCGCATGGGGCGGGGAGGTGTCATCTCTTTACCCCGGGGCACGAGCGGGCCAAAGACATCCCCCGCATCTGCTCTAATACCGCCCTGCAATCAGCGTTACATCCTGAAACAGTCTCGTTACCGCCTGATACCCCTGATCTCCAGTACCACTCCTACCATGCAGTCATGGCAGCAGCAACTGAAACTGCCAAACAACCACTGGAGATAGAAATGAAACAGACCAAACGTTTACTGGCCCTTGCATTCGTTGGAGCTAGTCTTTTTGCGGGAATGGCCACAGTTGCCAAGGCAGATGACGATGGATGGGGAAGGTTTCCAATTAGCGTCGTAGTTGGCGTACCGGCCTATGGTGGCCCAGGCTACATGGCGCCTCGCCCTGTAGCCTATGGCTACTATGGGGCACCACAGGGTTATTACCACCATGACGGCTGGAGAGATCATCGAGATTGGCGTGACCACAGAGACTGGAGAGACGATAGAGACGGATGGAGCCATCGTGGTTGGGGTCATCGCGATGACGAGGGTGATCGGTAATAACCACCGAAACCAGGCAGGTCAGTACCTTTTTTCGCCGCGCCGAAATAGACTTGATGAGCCTACCCTTGGGGGGTGCCGAGCATCCAAGACTTACCACCTACTCAAAGGGCACAGGTCTATGTTTACCGGCACGAGCTTGCTCAGTGAGCCACTTCGACGGTGATGTGGGACAGGTCTGAGAATTGCGACAGCAACCGGCGGTAGTGTCCGGCATCGCGCTCCGCGCTGCGGCCATGAATGGCAACGATCGCTCCCAGGTGGCCGGGCCCAAGCCGCCACAGGTGCAGATCAGCCAGCTCGTCCCCTTCGGCCCTGACCAGCGTCGAAATTTTCTGGCTTAGGGCGTGGCTCGGATTCATGTCCAACAGAATGCCGCCCGTGTCTCGGATCAAGCCGAATGACCAGTTGGCGATCACCAGCGCCCCTACAATGCCCATGACCGGGTCCATGAAGTTCAGCCCGAAGAACTTGCCGGCCATGAGTCCAAGAATCGCCAGAACGGATACGGCGGCATCGGCTGCCACGTGTACGAATGCCGCACGCATGTTGTGGTCTCGGTGGTGGGCGTGATGGTGCTCGTGCCCTTCGGGTTCCGTGTAGCTCAGGTCTGCGGTAAAGGGCCCCTCGGCATATTGAAGCTGCACTCGCGCCTCAAAGGCATGGGGCTCGGGAATGATATCGACCGACTCCCAATAGCTGCCCCTATCGCGAAAGGCAAACGTCTGCCGTTCGCCGCTCGGGCGCAAGGTTTCAATTGTCAGGCCGGCTACCGAAGGTAAGGTTACAGAGGGCTTGTTTTCAAGCCAGTAGGCCCGGAATCTTGGAGGTACGTCATGCTCATAGACGTCGATCTGCAGTCGGCCTGAGGGCGTGTCGACGATCTTGCCCTCGTCCCCATGATCCGCATGACCGTGTGCGTGGCCATGGGAGTGCCCATGGCTATGACCATGGGCACCCCCGCTCAGCAGCCAGGCGCTGACGATATTGACGATGAGCCCCAGGAAAGCGATCGCGATCGCCTGGTTGAAATCGATCTGGATCGGCGCAATCAGACGGGAAACGGCTTCATAGCCTATGAGCAGGGCAATCATTGCAAGAATGATGGCGCTGGAGAAACCAGCCAAGTCTCCCACCTTGCCCGTACCGAAGCTGAATCGGGGATCTCGGGCGTGCTTGCGCGCATAGTGATAAGCCATGGCAGCAATCAGCATCGCAGCGGCATGGGTGCTCATGTGCAGCCCATCTGCAATTAGCGCCAGAGAGCCGTAGCGCCACCCTCCAAGGATCTCCACCACCATCACCACGGTGCATAGGGCGATGACGGCCCATGTCTTGCGGGCATTTCGGTCATGCCCCTCGCCAAGAAAAACGTGGTCGTGCGAGAGCGTGAAGGGAGTCGCTGACATGGTGCTTACTTGAAATAGCTGTGTACCACTTCGATCAACTGCTCGGCAGATTCCGCTGCTTCGTCATTCTGGCCTTTGAGCGAATTGATCAGATGTGTCTGGATGTGGTCTTCGACGACTTCCGAGAGCAGGCCATTGATGGCGCCGCGGCAGGCGGCAATTACATGCATGACCCGCTCGCAACCGGCTTCGTCCTCCAGGGCTCGCTCGATGGCATCGACCTGACCCCGAATCCGACGGACGCGGTTGAGCAGCTTGGTCTTCTCACGAATGGTATGGCTCATGGCGATACAGTATAGGGGGCTACCCTATATGACGCAACTGATAACCGCTTCCGAACGCCCCGAATGACGGCGAGAATTCCCCGCTTCAACTATGATTTGACGGCCGTGTTTCTCACATAAAAACTCGACGCGAAACCATGTTCGAAATAAAGACCATCCTGCTATTTTTGATAACGGCCGTTGCAGAAATCGTCGGCTGTTATCTTCCCAACCT
>JAJXXS010000306.1 GCA_021780975.1 Pseudomonadota bacterium | reverse complement strand
GAATAACGAGTTGAGATCAGGCGAAGCTGGACCGCAGGGTCTTGGCTGCAGCGACCATACTGGTCAGGGCCGGGATCACCTCGCTCCACTGGCGGGTCTTCAGGCCGCAGTCCGGGTTGACCCACAAGCGCTCGGCGGGGATACGGCCCGCGGCCTTCTTCATCAGATCGACCATGTGTTGCTCGGTCGGGATGTTGGGTGAGTGGATGTCGTAGACGCCGGGGCCGATCTCGTTCGGGTACCTGAAGTTGTCGAAGGCATCCAGCAACTCCATGTCGGAACGCGAGGTCTCGATCGTGATGACATCGGCGTCCATGGCGGCGATGGCTTCGATGATGTCGTTGAACTCCGAGTAGCACATGTGGGTGTGGATCTGGGTCTCGTCCGCCACGCCGTTGGCGGTGATGCGGAAGCACTCCACAGCCCAATCAAGATAGACTTTCCATTGCGATTTGCGCGGCGGCAGTCCTTCGCGCAGAGCGGCCTCGTCGATCTGGATCACCCGCACGCCGGCCTTCTCCAGGTCCAGCACCTCTTGGCGGATCGCCAGGGCGAGCTGCGTGCATGACACCGAGCGAGGCTGGTCGTCGCGTACGAATGACCAGTTCAGGATGGTGACCGGGCCGGTCAGCATGCCCTTCATCGGCTTGCTAGTCAGGGATTGGGCGTACTTGATCCACTCCACGGTCATGGCCTTGGATCGGCTGATGTCTCCGAACAGGATGGGCGGCTTGACGCAGCGCGAGCCGTAGGATTGCACCCAGCCGAACTGGCTGAAGGCGTAGCCGTCCAGCTGTTCGCCGAAGTATTCCACCATGTCGTTGCGCTCGGCCTCGCCGTGCACCAGGACGTCCAGGCCCAGGGCCTCCTGTTCGCGCACGCTGCGCTCGATTTCGGCCTGCATGGCCACCTTGTAGGTTGCCTCGTCGATCTCGCCCGCCTTGAACCGGCTACGCGCCTGGCGGATTTCGGCAGTCTGCGGGAAGGAGCCGATGGTGGTGGTGGGGAACTTCGGCAGTTTGAGCAGCACGGCCTGCTTGGCGGCGCGGACGGCATAGGGGCTTTCCCGCCGGCCGAGTTGCAGCGTGATTCCGGCTAGGGCTGCCTTGACCGCCGGGCTATTGACGCGCGGCGAGTTGCATCGGGCATCACAGGCGGCCCGATTGGCATTCAGCTCCGCTTTCACGGCGTCGCGGCCCTGATTCAACGCGGTGGCCAGCACACGCAGCTCTTCCAGCTTCTGCTTGGCGAAGGCCAGCCAGGACTTGATCTCGTCATCCAGTTTCTGTTCGCTGTCCAGATCCACCGGAACGTGCAGCAGCGAACAGGATGGCGCGATCCACAGGCGATCGCCCAGACGCTCGGCGATGGGTTCCAGCCAGTCAAGCAGAGCGTTAAGGTCGGTCTTCCAGATATTGCGCCCGTTGATCACGCCCAGCGACACCACCTTGTGCGAGGGCAACAGGTTCAGCAGCGGCTGGATGTCGTCGCGGCCGTTGATCGCGTCGATGTGCACGCCTGCCACGGGCAAGTTGGCAACGAGGTACCGGTTCTCCTGCAACTGGCCGAAGTAGGTGGCCAGCAGCAGCTTGATTCGGCTTGCCTTGAGGGTGTGGTAGGCGAGATTGAAGGCATGTTGCCAGTCGGTATCGAGCTCGGTGACCAGGATCGGCTCATCGATCTGCACCCACTCCGCCCCCGCGTCGGCTAGCGTATCGAGCAGTTGCGCGTAGACGGGCAGCAGGCGCTCCAGCAGGGCCAGCTTGCCGGAGCCGTCCTTGGCCTTGCCGAGGGCCAGATAGGTCACGGGGCCGATGATCACCGGCTTGGCCTTTACACCTTGGGCCTTGGCCTCGGCCAGGTGCTCCAGCAGGCGGGAGGCGTCCAGCTTGAACTTGGTAGCGGCGGTGAATTCTGGGACGATGTAGTGGTAGTTGGTGTCGAACCATTTGGTCATCTCGCCGGCGGCCACTTCATCGCACGCGCCGCCGCAGCAGTGCGTCTCGGCGCTCTGAGCCGAACGGCCACGGGCCACGCGAAAGTAGTTGTCCAGCGCGTCGCCATGAAATTCCTGTACCCGCTCGGGCAGATTGCCCAGAGAGAAGCTCATGTCCAGCACCTGATCGTAGAAGGCGAAGTCACCGGCCGGCGCCAGGTCGAGGGCCGACTGATCCTCCCAATGGCGGCGGCGCAGTTGGGCGCCGAGCGCCTTGAGTTCATCCCGGGAGGACTGACCCTTCCAGTAGGACTCCAGGGCGAATTTCAGTTCGCGCTTGGCGCCGATGCGGGGAAAGCCGAGGTTGTGCGTGAAAGCCATGATGGATGCTCTTGAAGGATGGGAACTGGCAACATCCTAGGCTGCTTAATACATGAATAAAAATGGTATTCTTTCATTTATTGATGAAGGTAATTCATTCTTACCAATGTCCATCCTGGAACGCGCCCACCTCGAAGTCGTCCGCGCCGTCGAACGGCAAGGCTCACTAACCGCCGCGGCGGAGACGCTACATCTCACCCAGTCGGCGCTGAGCCATACGGTGCGGAAGTTGGAGGATCAGCTCGGCGTCGCGATCTGGTATCGCGAAGGCCGCAGCCTGCGTCCCACCCAAGCCGGCGCCTACCTCCTGTCCGTGGCCAACCGCCTGCTGCCGCAGATCGACCAGGCCGAGGAACGCCTCAAGCAATTCGCGCAGGGCGAGCGTGGCACCCTGCGGATCGGCATGGAATGTCACCCTTGCTATCAGTGGCTGATGAAAATCGTGTCGCCCTACCTGGCCGCGTGGCCGGCGGTGGACGTAGACGTGAAACAGAAATTCCAGTTCGGCGGCATCGGCGCACTGTTTGGCTACGAGATCGACCTGCTGGTCACCCCGGATCCGCTCTACAAACCCGGTCTCATCTTCGAGCCGGTGTTCGACTATGAGCAGGTGCTGGTGGTTGGCCCGGGACACCCCCTGCGACAGGCCGCCTTTGTTCGACCCAAGCAGCTTTCCGACGAGACGCTGATCACTTACCCAGTGGAAACCGAGCGGCTTGACATCTACACCCAGTTCCTCACGCCGGCCGGCATCAGCCCCCGGCGCCAAAAATCCATCGAGACCACCGATATCATGCTGCAGATGGTTGCCAGCGGGCGCGGCGTGGCTGCGCTGCCGCGCTGGCTGGTGGAAGAGCAGGCCGACAAGTTCGACGTCGCTCCGGTGAAGCTCGGCCGCCAGGGCGTAGCCAAGCAGATCTTCGTGGGCTTCCGCGATGCAGACGCGGAGATCGACTACCTACGCGCGTTCGTGAATTTGGCGCGCAATCATCGCGACAACAAGGCATGAGTTCGATGAACGACAAGACCGCTCAAACGCATGCTAACTACCGGTGTACGGCGCCCATGACAAAGTGTTGCTGCACTGGTCCTGCGCGCGGTGCAGCGGGGAAGTGATGGAGGCCACGGTAACCTCCGTTGTACCCGACCAGACTTCCGCTTTGGATCGGTAGTTCGCGTTCACCTACCAGGCAAGCAGACCTTCGCCACTGCATTGGCCTGAAGGTCCGTTGACCGCAAAACACCTGCCGCTCATCTGGCGAGGCCGTACGTCAACTCAGGCCGAACAGCGGCACATCAGAGGCCATACGGCAACATCGTCATCGCATTCACAGGCTACTCTGCACGCGTGACTACGCAGGAAAAGGCCTCCCTGTCGGGAGGCCATGAATTGCAGATTACTCAGCGGAATCTTCGGAGGAAGTCATGCGTTTGGACCCTTTGAACGGCTCTGGAACTGCCTTGGCGAATACAGCTAGATCCCCTGCCGCCAGTCGCCAGCCGAGTAACCGCTTACCAGTTGCACGCTCAAACAGCAGCACAAAAGCCCTTTGAATGCTTTCCTGCTGTTCCATCAAACATGGTGGCATTATCGGGCCGATGGCGGGGTCTAGCATGATGTACTCCAGCGCTTGGCGCAGTAGAGTACTTTCGTCAACAACTTCTCGGAAATCCTGCTCTTTCAGCTGTCCGGCCGCAACCAAAACGGCGACGAGCGGAATACCCAAGTATCTGGCGCACGCCTCCGCAAAGCCCCGGGAAATGTTCTCAACATGTTTGGCGCGGATACGTAGTTGCCCGAGGTAGCTGGGATGTACGCCCAGTTTCTCCGTAGCCAGTACTTGATCCTCGAGCCCATCGGCACGGGCTTTTGAATACAGCATGGCCAGAAGTGTGGAGCCTTCACGTTCGATGTCATCTATGTTCATGCTACCGATCCAATCCACATTCCGAAATGGCAGTACTGCCGCGGATCTGCTTTTGCGTTCGTCGTTTTGATAACTTGTTGTATCGGTGTTCATAGCTTTCCTTGGAAATAAATTGGCCTGGGCGAGCATGGTCTTGCTCACGATCGTATAGTCACGATGACGCCACTCGTGGGGGGTGCCCGATACGTGGGCAATCGCTGGGGGATCTTGGGCCGATGGTGGGGAAACATTTCCACCACGGAGCTGCGCCAAATCGGTGGTTGTGGGTCAACCCGAAGGCCGTGTGGGCCCCGGGCTCTCCCTACGTGTTACACAAAGAACTCGTCGTCGAATACCAACCCACGGCGAGCGGTGTGTGCCGGCCCGCGAT
>JAJXXS010000351.1 GCA_021780975.1 Pseudomonadota bacterium | reverse complement strand
GAAGACGATGCGATCGACGAGGCGAATGGCTACCAATGGTACTATCACTCGCACGCGCCGGAGGATAGACCGGCCGCCGCCGAACATGGCCACTTTCATCTGTTCGCGCGTCGCCAACTCTGGTCCCGACGGCTGCAATCCAATGCAGAAAAAACCTTCGCTGCCCTGACGGGCAATCCAAGCCACCGCGTCGAAACACGTCACTTGCTGGCCATCGGCATGAATGCCAAGGGCGTCCCGATCAACCTCTTCACAGTCAACAGCTGGGTGACGGGCGACCTGATGTTGAGCGCTCCCAACACAGAGCGACTGCTGGCCCATATGCGCCTGAACACGGGACATTCCGAGATCGATGCCGTGCTGGAAAGCGTGGTCGCGCTATGTCTTGCGGAGATCAGCCAGTTGCTGGCCGCGCGCGATCATGCATTGTCCGGCGCGCCGGCAGGTGACGTGCTGGCAAACCGGAAACTGGAAATCCTGTCCGAAATCGACGTGGATCTGGATCGCAAACTGGCAGTTGCCTGAGCCACACCCCGTCCTCCTCAAATAGTGCGTGGGCCATCGGTTTTTGAATCACGCCGAGGGGACAGTAACTGCAAGTGCGACCGCAAGAACTCCAGAAACGTATTCGCGACCACTGATAGCTGTTTTCCGTGCGGACGTACCACGTACCAGTAGCGCACAATCGGGAATCCCGCGACATTCAGTATGGCGATTTCTTGCGGACTGGATTCTAGGCTCAGCGTGCTTTTGGAAAGAAGGGCCAATCCGAGGCCGCCTGCAACCGCTTGCTTGATCGCCTCATTGCTACCAAGCTCCATGCGAACCTTCAGCGGTAACCCGTGTTCCTTGAACACGCGCTCAATCGTGAGCCGGGTGCCCGAACCTCGTTCCCGCACAATGAATGGCTCGTCGGCCAATTCGGCAAAACGGATACGCTTGCGCTGCGCCATGGGATGTGAGATCGGAGCCAGTACCACAAGCGGGTTTTCCAGAAAGGGCTCGCTTTCAATCTCCAGCCCCTCCGGGGGGACGCCCATGATGTAGAGATCGTCCTGATTTCGCATCAAGCGCTCCAACAGACGGTCACGATTGACCACCTCCAAGGCGATATCAATGCCGGGGTACTGTGCGCAAAAGGGACCTAGAGTCCGCGGCATGAAATATTTCGTGGTCGTCACCGCCGCGATTCTGAGCCGTCCCTGCTTTACCCCCTTCAAATCTGCGACGGTCTGCTCGAAGCGCCCCCAGGTCTCGAGCCAGTCGGCGCAAGTGGCGTAGAGATGCTTGCCCGCCTCGGTGAGGAAGACTTTTTTTCCAATCTGCTCAAGCAAAGGTAGGCCGACCTCTTCGTGAAGAAGACGGATCTGCTTCGACACAGTCGGCTGCGTGACGTGCATTTCCTCCGCCGCCCGAGAAAAACTCTTTAAACGTGCTACGGCCTCGAAGGTGCGCAGTTGGCGCAGGCTGACGTGCATCATCGAACCACCCCAGATCACATATAGCCTTTAGGCTATCATTTTTATGAAAACAATTCATTAGTAAATCAGTCAACTATTCCATACAGTCGGTGGCAAGGATTCAAAACGAACTTTTCCTCATTTCGGCCACAAGGAGCCCAGCCATGCCACCGACGATAGCTTCTTCAATCACAGTCACAGATCTCACGCTGCTCGCTCCCCTGCCACTCTGGCTGGTCGGACTCACGCCGACCGGCCTAGCCAACGCCCGCCCGCGCCTGACGGCGCGGATGAACACGGGCGCCGCCTGGCTGGCATTCGCCAGCGCGGTGGTTGCGGCGCTCGCCTATCTTTTCAGCGGGGGCCATGCCTGGACCCTGTTCTCCCTCCCCCTGCCTGGCGACATCGGCGCCTTTTCCATCGGCACCTACGTCAACAGCGTCACCGTCATCATGCTGCTCTTGGTGTCCTTCGTCGGCGCCATCGTGTCGCGCTATGCGCGCAACTACCTCGACGGCGACCCGAACCAGGGGCGCTTTCACAAATGGCTCACGCTCACCCTGGCCTCGATCCTGACCCTGATCGTATCCGGCAACCTGCTCATGTTCTCGCTGGCCTGGATCGCCACCAGCCTGTGCCTGCACCAGTTGCTGATGTTCTACCGCGAGCGGCCGGCAGCGGTGCTGTCGGCCCACAAGAAATTCATCGCCAGCCGCATCGGCGATGCAAGCCTGTTGCTGGCGATCTTCCTGATCGGCTCGACGCTGCACACCCTGGAATTCAACGAGATCTTCGCGCGTATGGCGGTCCTGGCAGGCCCGCTTCCCGCGGGCCTGCAGGTCGCGAGCCTGCTGATCGTCGTGAGCGCGGCGCTCAAGTCGGCGCAGTTCCCGTTCCACGGCTGGCTGATCCAGGTCATGGAAGCCCCGACGCCCGTATCCGCCCTGCTGCACGCGGGCATCGTCAACGCCGGCGCTTTCCTGATCATCCGCATGAGCCCGATCATGTCACATTCCGGCACGGCGCTGGCCACACTGGCGATCATTGGTCTGGTGACCCTGACCCTGGCCTCGCTGGTGATGCTGACCCAGACCAGCATCAAGGTTTCGCTCGCCTGGTCCACGACGGCGCAGATGGGCTTCATGCTGCTGGAGTGCGGGCTCGGCCTCTACAGCCTGGCCATGCTGCACCTGGTGGCACACTCGCTGTACAAGGCGCATGCCTTCCTCGCCTCGGGCAGCGGCGTTGATGCCTTCCGCGCGCCGGCTATTCGCTACGAGTCGAACGGCTTCCAACTTGGCCAGCTGCTGCTCGCGCTGATCATCGCCGGCGCCATGGCAGCAGGCGTGGGAGCGGCCTTCGGCGTGACCTGGCAGCAACAGCCCGCCCTCATCGCTGCCGGCACCATCGTCGCCATCGCCGTGAGCCAGTTCATGCTGCAGACCGCGACCGTGCTCGGCAACGCTGCCGCGCTGTTACGCGCCATCGGGCTCAGCGCCCTCGTGTGCGTGGCCTACTTCCTCCTGCACGAGTTGTTCGACCGTGCCCTGACTGGCAGCGTGCTGCCGCTGCGCGACGCCGCCAGCGGCTTCCAGTCCATGCTCGTGCCACTGACCATCGCCGCCTTCGTCGGGTTGCTACTGATGCAGCAATTCATCAAGGCCGGGCGCTCGGACCTGCGCGATAGGCTGTACCTCCACTTCTATAACGGGCTTTACATCGACGTGTACATCACCCGGTTGCTGCAGCGCGTCTGGCCTGCACCCCTTCAATCCGCGCAAAAACAGGGAGCCTAACCATGAACATGAACGACGCCATCATCGTGAAGCAGTCCGCGGAAGAACTCGACCGCCGCATCGACGCCGCGTGCGCACGCATCGCCCCGCTGTGGCCGCTCAAGCACTTCGTCGCAGTCAATCCCTTCTTCGGCCTCATCGACCACAGCTTCCAGGGCGCCTCCGACACCCTGGCGCGCATCACTGGCAGCAGCCTGTACATGCCACGCGCCTACTTCCGGGAGCAGTTCGCAAACGGTCGCATCATCCATGAGGACATCGAACAGGCCATCGCACGCTGCGGCAGCTCACTCGACGCGATGGCGGTGGAACAGGCGCTGGCCGCCGAGGCACCGCAGCCGAAGATGGGCATGGCGTCGGTGAGCGAGGTGCTCGACCGCGTGGAAGGGGGCATCTGGAGCAGCTTTGTCACCGAGCGCATCAGTCTGCATTGCGCCGCCTATTTCGACCTCGGCCAGGCTATGGTGCGCATGCCGTGGCGGAATCTGTCCCTCTACGCGTCCTGGCGCATGGCCGCTGCCATCGACCGCAGCCCGGCGATGATGGGGCTGGGCGATTTCCGCACCGCCGTTGCCAGGCTGCCCGATGACCCACGCGCGGCCATCGCCTGGGCCGTGACCGCGCTGGAGATCCCTGACGCGGCAGTGGAGCGCTACCTGCACGCGTCGCTCTTGAGCATCGGTGGCTGGGCGGCCTGGGCGCGCTATCTGCGCTGGCAGGCGGAACTCGCCGGACAGCGCGACGACTCGATCGTTGATCTGCTCGCGATCCGCCTGATGTGGGACGTGCTGCTGTTCAAAGAAAAAAGCAGCGCCGCGCTGGTCGCGCGCTGGCGCGAGATGCTTGCTGCCAGCATGCGGCCCCCGTCCGCGAAGCGTCAGGCCGCCGCTGAGATCGACCGTATCGCGCTCAACGCAATGGAGATCGGTTTCCAGCGCGGCGTGATCGCCGGGCTCGGCAATCCCGAGCCATCCGCCCCCACCGCGCGACCGGCGGTGCAGGCGGCCTTCTGCATCGACGTGCGCTCCGAGGTGTTCCGCCGCTCACTGGAAACCGTGGCGCCATCGGTGCAGACCATCGGCTTCGCCGGCTTCTTCGGCATCTTCATCGAACACGTGCCACTGGGCGCCAGCGCCGGCCGCACCCACGTGCCGGTGATCTTCAATCCCGGCTATCGCATCTACGACCGGGTCAAGGACGGCGATGCCGCGAGCCTGCTCGCGCAGCGGCGCCAGCGCATCGGCCTGGCCAAGGCGTGGAAGGGCTTCAAGCTGTCGGCCTCCTCCTGCTTCTCCTTCGTCGAGGCCGTCGGCCTGAGCTACGGTCCCAAGCTGCTCACCGACAGCTTCGGCTGGACCCG
>JAJXXS010000299.1 GCA_021780975.1 Pseudomonadota bacterium | reverse complement strand
GCGCGCCGACTGGGACATCGCCGGAGACTTCGCGCGCCGCCTCGGTGCGCGCCTGGGCCGCGATGGGGAGCGCCTGTTTCCCTATGCCAGCGCCGAGGCCATCTACGACGAACACCGCGCCAGCACACGCGGGCGCGACCTCGACATCAGCGGCCTGAGCTATGCCGTCCTGCAAGCGCAGGGGCCGCAGCAGTGGCCGTTTCCGGCAGGGGCGTTTTCCGGCAAGACGCGCCTGTATGAGGACGGCATCTTCCCTACCGCCTCGGGGCGGGCGCGCTTCCACGCCGAGCCCTATCGTCCGGTGGCCGAGCAGGTGGATGCGCGCTATCCCCTGCGCCTTTCCACCGGTCGGCTGCGCGACCAGTGGCATGCCATGAGCCGCACCGGCCTGGTGGCGCGGCTGTACGCCCACGCCGAGGCACCGGTGCTGGCGATGAATGAGCGGGACATGGAACGCCGGCGCCTGCAGGACGGCGACCTCGTGCGCGTACAGAGCCGGCGTGGGCGGCTGGCGGTGGCGGTGCAGGCCAGCGCCGACCTGCGTCCCGGCCAGGTTTTCCTGCCCATGCATTGGGGCGGGCGCTTCATGAGCGGCTTGGGGACCAATGCCCTGACTCTTGACCGCTGCGACCCAGTCTCCCAGCAGCCGGAACTCAAGCACGCCGCGGTGCAGGTGGAAAAGCTCGATCTGCCCTATCGTCTGGCCGTGCTGCGGCGCGGCGAGGGGGCTGCGCTGCTGGCCGCCGCACAGCCGTTTCTGGGTGCCTTCGACTGCGCGTCGGTCGGCCTGAGCGGGCGCGACAATACGGTGCTGGTGCTGCGCGCCGCCAGCGGCGCGCCCATTGCCGAGGCGCTGCTGCGCGCGTTGGACGCCGCCTTTGGGCTGGACGATCCGCTGGGCACGATCAGCTACCAGGACGCACGCCGCGGCATCTGGAAGAAGGTGCGCGTGGAGGAGGGCGTGATCACCGCGGCGCGCCTGTCGGGAGAAACGGCGGCGCGCGACTGGCTGCAGGATCTGATCGCGCACGGTGCCGCGGCGGCAGAACTGCGCCCCTGGCTGCTGGCGCCGCTGGTCGCGCCGCCGCAGGGCGCGCAGGTGCGCGGGCGCGTGGTGTGCAACTGCCACGACGTGAGCGCCGCCAGCATCTGCGCGGCGGTGGCCCAGGGTGCCGACCTCGCCGCGCTGCAGACGGAACTGAAGTGCGGAACGCTGTGCGGTTCCTGCCTGCCGGAGCTGAAGAAGCTGGTCGCCGAGCGCCGCGCCGCCTGAGCGGGGCACGCTGCACACTGGTGCGGCATGCGCCGAAAGAGTGCCGGACGGCGGGGAATTATTTTCCGTAACCGCGCTGCAGCGAGGCTTTCCGGGTTTCCGGGGTCTGGCACAGGCGTTGCTTGATAGCGAGCGCATCACGAGAACATGAAGTCTGCACCAACGGCGGTGCCGATGGATTCTCCCCTCTCTTATCTTTCCGCCCGGTGCGGAAGGCACTTCCAGGCAGAGCGGCCTGTATCCATGCGGGACAACCCCGCGAGCGAGTCATCATGGATATGAGCGAGCTGCCGCAAGGCAAGAAACCCCGTTTGATATTGGTGGGCAACGGCATGGCCGGCGTGCGCACCCTCGAAGAACTGCTCAAGCTCGACGGCAGCCTCTACGACATCACCGTCTTCGGTTCGGAGCCGCATCCCAATTACAACCGCATCCTGCTCTCCCCGGTGCTGGCCGGCGAGCAGACCCTGGAAGAGATCGTCCTGAACACCCGCGAGTGGTATGCCGAGAACGGCATCACTCTGCATACCGGCAAGACGGTGGTGAGCATCGACCGGGCCGCGCGCCAGGTCGTTGCCGACGATGGCACAGCGGCCGGCTACGATCGCCTGATCCTGGCCACCGGATCCTGTCCCTACATCCCGCCGCTGCCGGGCACGGATCTGCCGGGGGTGCTCGCCTACCGCGACATCGCCGACACGCAGGCCATGATCGAGGCGGCGCGGCAGTATCAGAACGCGGTGGTGATCGGCGGCGGTCTGCTGGGGCTGGAAGCGGCCAACGGCCTGTCACTGCGCGGCATGGACGTCACCGTGGTGCATCTCAACGCATGGCTCATGGAACGCCAGCTCGACCCGGCGGCCGCCGCGCTGCTGCAGCAGAGCCTGCAGGCCAAGGGGTTGAAGTTCCGCCTCGGCGCCCAGACCGCGCAACTGCTGCCAGGGGAAAACGGGCGCGTGGCGGCGGTGAAGTTCAAGGACGGCAGCACGCTGTCCGCCGACCTGGTGGTGTTCGCCGTAGGCATCCGCCCCAATACCGAACTGGCCGAGGCTGCCAAGCTGCATTGCCACCGCGGCATCGTCGTCACCGACACGCTGCAGACCGTGACCGACCCGCGCATCTATGCGGTGGGCGAATGCGTCAGCCATCGCGGCGTGGCTTATGGCCTCGTTGCGCCACTGTTCGAGCAGGGCAGGGTGCTGGCCAACCATCTGGCGCGCCATGGCATCGCCCGCTACGAAGGCTCGGTCACGTCCACCAAGCTCAAGGTCACCGGTATCGACCTGTTCTCCGCCGGACACTTCCTGGGCGGCGAGGGCTGTGAAGAAATTCTGCTGTCCGATCCCATCGGCGGGGTGTACAAGAAACTGGTCATCAAGGACGACCAGCTGGCCGGCGCGGTGCTCTACGGCGACACCAAGGATGGCGCCTGGTATTTCCGCCTGCTGCGCGAGGGGCGCAGCGTGCGCGATATCCGCGATCACCTGATGTTCGGTGAGGATCACCTGGGCGACCTCGGCCATCGCGGCGAGACGCGCGCCGCCGCCATGCAGGACGGCGACGAGGTGTGCGGCTGCAACGGCGTGTGCAAGGGCGCCATCGTCAAGGCCATCAAGGACAAGGGACTCTTCACCCTGGAGGAAGTGCGCAAGCACACCAAGGCGTCCTCCTCCTGCGGTTCCTGCACGGGCCTGGTAGAACAGATCCTCGCCTTCACGCTCGGCGGCGATTACTCCGAGGCGCCCAAGGTCAAGGCCCTATGCGGCTGCACCGAGCACACCCATCTGGACGTGCGTGCTGCCATCCGCGACCGCAAGCTGCTGTCCATCCCCGAGGTCATGCGGCAGCTGGAGTGGCGTACCCCCAACGGCTGCGCCACCTGCCGGCCGGCGCTCAACTATTACCTCATCTCCACCTGGCCGGGCGAGGCCCAGGACGACCCGCAGTCGCGCTACATCAACGAGCGCGCCCACGCCAACATCCAGAAGGACGGCAGCTACTCGGTGATCCCCCGCATGTGGGGCGGCCAGACCACGCCTGCCGAACTCAAGCGCATCGCCCTGGTGGCGGAGAAGTACCACGTTCCGACGGTGAAGGTCACCGGCGGCCAGCGCATCGATCTGCTCGGCGTGAAGAAGCAGGATCTGCCCGGCATCTGGGCGGATCTGGACATGCCGTCCGGCCACGCCTACGGCAAGGCGCTGCGCACGGTGAAGACCTGCGTGGGCTCGGAATGGTGTCGCTTCGGCACCCAGGACTCGACGCGTATGGGCATCGACCTGGAGAAGGCGCTGTGGAAGATGTGGGCGCCGCACAAGGTCAAGCTGGCGGTGTCTGGCTGCCCGCGCAACTGCGCCGAGGTGGCCATCAAGGACGTCGGTGTGCTGGGGGTCGATTCCGGGTGGGAGATCTACGTCGCTGGCAACGGCGGCATCAAGACCGAGGTGGCCCAGTTCCTCGTCAAGGTGAAGGACGCCGCGGAGGTGCTGGAGTACAGCGGCGCCTTCCTGCAGCTCTATCGCGAGGAGGGCATCTACCTCGAACGCACCGTGCACTACGTCGCGCGCGTGGGCATGGATTACGTCCAGGCCCGTGTGCTGACGGACGCCGAGGGACGCCGGGCGCTGTACGCGCGCCTGCAGTTCGCCCTGCAGCAGGAAAAGGATCCCTGGCTGGAACGGGCGCGGGACGGCGTGCAGCAGCACGAATTCGCAACCATCACGCTTTAGGGAGCCGCACATGAATCCATGGATCCGTATCTGCGCCCTCGACGACATTCCACGACTGGGTGCGCGCGTGGCGACGCTGGGCGGCGAGGCCATCGCCGTGTTCCGCACTGAGGACAACGCCGTATTCGCCCTGCATGACCGCTGCCCGCACAAGGGTGGTCCGCTGTCGCAGGGCATCGTGCACGGGCGCAGCGTCACCTGCCCGCTGCACGGCTGGCGCATCGGTCTCGACAACGGCCGCGCCGAAGCGCCCGACGAAGGCGCCGCCTCCTGCCTCGCGGTGAAGGTGGAAGGCGGCGACGTTTACCTGCGGGCGGCAGCGGCCGCCTGCACCGCATGATATTCACTCACAGGGAGTCACTAGCAATGGACAAGCAATCGTTTCTCAAGGCCGGCCATCTGCCCACGCTGATCGCGGCGTTTCTCTACTTCGACTTGGCTTTCATGGTGTGGGTGATGCTCGGCCCGCTGGGCGTGCAGATCGCCCAGGAGCTGCATCTCGATGCCGCACAGAAAGGTCTCATGGTGGCGGTGCCGGTGCTGTCGGGCGCGCTGCTGCGCATCGTCATGGGTCTGCTGGTCGATCATCTCAAGCCCAAGGCCGCCGGCATTCTCGGCCAGCTCGTGGTCATGGGCGGGCTGGCCTGGGCCTGGCTAGGCGGCGTG
>JAJXXS010000225.1 GCA_021780975.1 Pseudomonadota bacterium | reverse complement strand
TGCCCTCGCCATGAGCCGCCAGGGCACCTCGGTGCAGGAGGACGCCCTGCATCCGGGCGACCTGGTGTTCTTCAACACCCTCGGCAGGCCGTTTTCCCATGTCGGCATCTATTTGGGCGACGAACGTTTCATTCATGCGGCCGGCGCTGGCGTGGAGCATGTCATGATCTCGCGGCTGTCGGACCCCTACTGGCAGGATCATTTCGACGGCGCCCGCCGCCTGCTCGGCCTGCATCTGCCTGCCCCGGCGGCACCATGACCACCGCCGCCCCGGCGCGCCCGCTCTTCAGCGTCAGCCTGGGTTTCGCGCTGGTAGTCGTCATCCTCAGTGCCCTTACAGCCCTGGGCGTCAGGCAGATGCGCGAGGTGAACAGCAAGCTGGAGCGGGTGGTGCAGGTCTACAACGTCAAAACCCAGCTGGCGACACGCATGCGGGAGAACCTGCGTGATCGCGCCATCCTCATGCACAACATCGTCATTACGACCGACATCTGGCAGAAAAATCGGCTATTCGAGCAATTCCTCTACTCGGGCGAAAACTACGCCAAGGAACGGGCACAGTTGCGCAGCTTGCTGCACACTGCCGAGGAGAAGCAGGTGATGGATCAGATTGACGGCGTCACCGTCATCAACCAGCCGGTCATGTTCGAAGTCGTCGAGGACGCCATGAACGGTGAGAATGACGCCGCGCTGGCGCTCCTGCAGAGCCGCGCCATACCGCTGCAAAACAAGCTGGTCGAAGTCCTCGACCGCATGACCCGCCTGCAGCGCGAGGCATCGCAGCGGGCAGCCCAGGAGACCTACCACGAATATCAACGCACCCGCGCGTTGATGCTGCTGCTGGGTAGCGCGGCCGCCTTCATCACCCTGCTCATCGCCGTCGTCGTGGCACGCCGCACCGATCGCCAGACGCGCCTGCTGGAAAACGAGAAACGCAAGTTCCAAACCCTGTTCGAATCCAATTCCGATGCCGTGGTGATTCTCGACGATCGGGGATTTATCGACTGCAACCCGGCGACCCTGAGCATGTTCGGCATGGCGAACGTAGCCGAGTTCATCGCCACGCCTGTCGTCGGCCTGGGGGCGGAACGCCAGGGCGACGAAGGGGAAAACGCCGATTCCTATGCCCGCCGCCATCTCGATCAGGCTCGCCGCGACGGCCACGCATTCATGGAATGGGTCGGGCGCCGCCGCGATGGCCAGCTGTTTCCGGCCGAGATCGCCTTGCATGCCATGCAACTCGAGGGCCGGCCGGTGATACAGGCGATCATGCGCGACATCTCGCAGCGCAAGGAGACCGAGGCCGCCATGGCACGCGCACGCGACGCCGCACTGGAGGCCGTCCGCACCAAGAACGCCTTCGTGGCCAACGTCAGCCACGAGGTGCGCACCCCCATGAACGGCATTCTCGGCATGACCGACCTGCTGCTCAAGACCTCGCTCGACGAGGATCAGAGGCAGTATGCCAACGCCTTGAAAAGCTCCGCGAAGAATCTGCTCGCAGTCATCAACGACATCCTGGATTTTTCCAAGATCGAGGCGGGGCGCCTGGAATTGGAGGCGGTGCCGTTCGACCTGCGCCGCCTGCTGGAGGAGGTCTGCTCCATGTTTCAGCCGCGCGCCGAAGCGCAAGGCCTGGGCTTCCACGTGCGCATCGATGAGTCCGTGACCTGTTGCCAGAGAGGTGACGCCTACCGGCTGCGCCAGATCGTTCTCAATCTGCTGGACAATGCCTTCAAATTCACTGCCAGCGGGGAAGTGGGCCTGCGGGCGCATCGCCTGGCCGGTACGCCGACGCGCTACCGCCTGGAGGTCTACGATACCGGCATCGGCATCCCCGCTGCCAAGCAGGAAAAACTGTTCGAGGCTTTTTCCCAGGCCGACAGCTCAACCACCCGGCGTTTCGGCGGTACCGGCCTGGGTCTGGCGATCTGCCGCCAGCTCGCCGAATTGATGGGAGGCACGATAGGCGCGCAAAGCCCGCTGCCCGGAACTGACGCAGCCCCCGCCAGCGGCAGCCTGTTCTGGCTAGAACTGCCCCTCGCCGACGCCGCGCCACACACGTTGGCACATGCGGCAGAAAACCCGCCGCCCCGACTCTCCGGCCGGGTTCTGGTGGCGGAAGACCACCCGGTCAACCAGATGGTGCTGGCGCGCCAGTTGGAGCAGATCGGGCTCACCGTCACTCTGGCCGGTACCGGCCGCGCGGCCCTGTCGCGCGCAAGCACGGAGGATTTCGATCTGATCTTCATGGACTGGCAGATGCCAGAAATGGACGGTCTGGAAACCGCCCGCCAGTTGCGCGCGCACGAGAGCCTCACGGGGCGCCCCCGGGTGCCCATCGTCGCCCTGAGCGCCAATGCCTCACCCGATTTCGCGCACGAATGCAGGCGCGCCGGCATGGATGACCTGCTCACCAAGCCCTATGAGGAAAAGACCCTGCATGCCTTGCTGGAGCGCTGGCTGCCAAGCGCCCCCGAGGCCCTTGTTCCGCCGCTCGACTGGCCTGAGCTGCGCAAGCGCCAGCCGGATGCGGACGCGCTCAGAATACTGGCGGCGACCTTCCTGAAGCTCTCCGAGACTCATCTTGAGGAACTTGGCGCCGCCATAGAAGGTGGCGACGTGCAGGTAGCCCGCGGCCTCGTGCACAAGTTGCGGGGGGCCTGCGCGATGATGCTCGCCGGCCCCATGCTGCGTGTCGCCGGTTCCCTCGAGAGCGAACTCGCCGACGGGGACGTGTCAGCCTGCCGCCAGCTGCTCGATGACCTGCAGGCCGAATTCATCCGCCTGCGGCTGAGCCTGGAGGAGACCCTTGCGCCGCCAACGGAAGGAGATGCAGGAATGAGCCCTCGACATTGAAATACCCCAGCCGAGCGGCCCCTGCCGGCGGCTAGTACGTGATGCACTTCCACTCGTCATCGACCACCCGGCTGATGAAGCCGGCCCCCCCGCTCACGCCCGTGCACTCCGGAATCAAATCCTCCTTGTGCAGTTCGTAAGCCTCAAGCGCCCCGCCGCAGGCATAGAAACGCACGCCGAGCTCTGCCGCATCCTGCATGAACGCGTAAACCGACTTGATCTTGTTGTCGGAGGGATAGATATGCTCGGCCACCCCCTTCTGCAACAGGCGCGAGGCACGGCTTGCAAAATAGACCTCCACCTCGATATCCATGGCCGCCGCCGCCGTAGCCTGGAAAAAAGGCGTGCCGCACAGGTGGGGGTGATCGGGGTCGATGGTCAGCAGCATCATGACCAACTTGTTTGCCATGGGCCTCTCCGCAAAGGTCTTGTCCTGGTAACGGCCGCCCCGTACGCAAATTGAGTTGGCCGGCGCCGTTGGCCGCCAGGCGGCAGCGCCGACGGCCGCCGGTTCGAAGGCCGGCGGCGGCCGCTTTCAGAAGCCGAACATGTGATCCAGGGCGAAGGCCGCGCCTTCGTTCGCCAGCGCCTGGTAGCCGAACAGGCGGCAGGTGGTGTCGCGCACCAGCACGTAGCCGTGATCGCCGGCCTTGACGCGATCCGCCCCGAACATCTCCCCGGCCTCCCAGAACAGCGAGCCGGATTGCGCGATGCGTACGCGCTTGCGCGCCAGCTCGCTGCCCTGGGCATCGTGCAGAATGAGGTCGGTGGTCGAGGCCGCGTGGTGAGGCAGCGACGCCGGATAGATGAGGTGGCAGTAGGCCTTCTGCCCTTCCAGGCCCAGGCGCAGGAACAAGCGCGTGGACAACCCCGGCGGGCGCCCGGCATAGGACTGCGGCTCGTCGCGATAGACCATGAGGGTGTTGAACACATGGGCACCGAAGATGGTCTCCGCGACATGGCCGCTGGCACGGTCGGTGTAGCGGAAGAAGGCGTGCAGCCAGCCGTTGGCCTCGTTGCCCTCGGCAAAGTCGTACACCAGCTCCATATGGCCATAACCGTGGCCAAGATCCGCGGCCGAGACCAGTCGGTCCAGATCCAGACAGGTGGCGTGGTTGCGCGGCAGGCGGCCCAGCTTGTGCTCCAGGACCTGGCGCCCGGCGTCGTCGTAGACCAACAGCTTGACCGGCATCACGGATTCGCTGCGCTCCATGGGCGTAGGCAACAGTTCGGTGCGGAAGCGCGCCAGCGGAAACAGCGCGCCTGGCACGATGTAGCCTTTGCCGTGGTGGCGGGCGATCGTCGCCAGCTCGGGGTTGGGCGGCAGATTGTCGCGCTCGACATTGGCGTGGGCGATGCGGCGACGCCCATGCGCATTGACGATCTCGTAGCGCGGCCGCACGAAATACTTGCCGGCCTGGATTTCCAGCTGCTGCGGCCAGGCCGCCCCCGGGCACAGTTCGTTGACGTCGATGGCGCGCGTGGCGAAGGGCGGAATCGCCTCGTCGTAGCCTTGCACGCTGTCGTCCTCGCCCATGACGCCGATGCGCACCGCCCCCGCGGGGATGGCGACGGGGTGGGAGTTCTGCACCCAGAGGATGACCTTCTCGCGATCAGCCGGCGCCGGCAGGCCGGCATACCACTCGGCCGGCCAGGCGTTGGCATCGTGAGTGGCGGACAACACCGTGGGCTCGTCGCCGTAGGTGTCGAGCACATACTTCACCACGTCGTGGCCGGAAATGTCGATGGCGTGGATGAACAGGCTGCCGACGAAGGGCGGCAGGTCGAAGCGCGCGCGGATGGCCTGGCTGTCCAACACCAGCACGCCGTTGGCGGGCGGCA
>JAJXXS010000249.1 GCA_021780975.1 Pseudomonadota bacterium | reverse complement strand
GAGTAGAATTTCCTATGGAACCTCTGGTCATCGCCGGCAAGCCCTACGCTTCCCGCCTTCTCGTGGGCACGGGCAAATACAAGGACTTCGACGAAACCCGCCGCGCGGTGGAAGCCTCGGGCGCGGAAATCGTCACCGTCGCCATCCGCCGCACCAACATCGGCCAGGACGCCAGCCAGCCCTTGCTGCTGGAGGCCCTGCCGCCCTCGCGCTACACCTATCTGCCCAACACTGCCGGCTGCTACACGGCGGACGAGGCGGTGCGCACCCTGCGCCTGGCGCGCGAACTGCTGGACGGCCACGCCCTGGTGAAGCTGGAAGTGCTGGGCGACCCCCATACGCTCTATCCCAACGTGGTGGAAACCCTCAAGGCCGCCGAAGTGCTGATCAAGGATGGCTTCCAGGTGATGGTCTACACGTCTGATGACCCCATCATCGCCAAGCAACTGGAGGACATCGGCTGCGTCGCCATCATGCCGCTGGCTTCCCTCATCGGCTCGGGCATGGGCATCCTCAATCCGTGGAACCTGCAGATCATCCGCGACCGCGTGCAAGTGCCGGTGATCGTGGACGCCGGTGTAGGCACGGCCTCGGATGCCGCCATCGCCATGGAGCTGGGCTGCGATGGCGTGCTCATGAACACCGCCATCGCCGGCGCGCAAAATCCCGTCTTGATGGCCGAGGCGATGAAGCTGGCGGTGGAAGGCGGGCGGCGTGCCTACCTCGCCGGCCGCATGGCGAAGAAGATCTACACGGCCAGCCCCAGTTCGCCCACCGGCGGACTCATCGGCCGCTGAATCCCGCGCGGCAACGGCGCCGGGAGCCTGCCATCGACTCCACCAGCCCAGACATGACCGCTGCGCGCTTTTCCAGCCGCGCCGTGCGCAGCTTCGTCCTGCGTCAGGGGCGCATGTCACCGGCGCAGACGCGCGCCTACGAAACGCTGCTGCCGCACTGGGGCGTAGCCTACCAGGCGGACGTGCTCGACCTCGACGCCCTGTTCGGGCGCAGCGCGCCCAAGGTGCTGGAAATCGGCTCCGGCATGGGCGAAACCACCGCGGCCATAGCGCTCGCACAGCCGGACACGGACTTCCTGGCGGTGGAAGTGCATACACCCGGCGTGGGCGCGCTGCTCAAGCGCATCGACGAATCCGGCCTGACCAATCTGCGCGTATGCCAGCACGACGGCACCGAGGTGCTGGCGCACATGATCGCCGATGGCGCGCTGGCCGGCATCCACATCTACTTTCCCGATCCCTGGCACAAGAAGCGCCACCACAAGCGCCGCCTGGTGCAGCCTGCCTTCATCGCGCTGGCGGCGCGCAAGCTCGCCCCCGGCGGCTATCTGCACTGCGCCACCGACTGGCAGGACTACGCCGAGCACATGCTGGCCGTGCTGGCGGCCGAGCCCCTGCTCGCCAACAGCGCGCCGGAATATGCGCCGCGTCCGGCTTGGCGCCCGCAGACCAAGTTTGAGGCGCGCGGCCTGAGGCTGGGCCACGGCGTGTGGGATCTGCTGTTCCGGCGCACGATCTGATGGACATACACGATCTTGCCAAATTCACGCTGAGCCTGTTCGCCATCGTCGATCCGGTAGGCATCATCCCGGTGTTCCTCGCCTCCACCAGCGGGTTTAGCGAGACCCAGCGCCGCGCCGCGGCTTGGGTCGCTGCCGTCACGGTGTTCGGGGTATTGAGCCTGTTCGCCTTGGCGGGCACGGCGTTACTGGATTTCTTTGGGGTACGACTGGCTTCGTTTGCGGTAGGCGGCGGCTTTCTGCTGCTGCTGCTCGCCATTTCCATGGCCCAGGCGCGCGTCAGCCCCATACGCCAGACCCCCGAAGAAGCCGAGGAGGCGCTGGAGAAGGAAGCCGTGGGCGCCGTGCCCCTGGGCGTACCGCTGCTGGCCGGGCCGGGCGCCATCACGCACGTGATCGTCAGCAGCAGCGGAGGCGGCCCCGGTCAGTGGCTGCACCACGTGAGCTTGCTGCCCTCCATCCTGCTGGTGGCTTTCACCGTGTGGCTGTCGTTCCGCCTCTCCCCCGCCATCGCCCGGCGCATGGGCACCACTGGCATCCACGTGGTGACCCGTCTCATGGGTCTCATCATCGCCGCCATTTCCGTGGAGATGATCGCACGCGGACTGGTGCAGCTCTTTCCCGGACTGCTCGGCTGATTTATTCGATGGGGCGATACGCCACTTCGGCAATGTAGAGCTCGCGCCGCCCACCCGGCGTCTGCAGCAGCACGGTGTCTCCCTCGCGCGCCTTCAGCAGCGCACGTGCCATGGGCGAGGTCCAGGCGATGCGGCCGCACCCCGCATCGGCTTCGTCGAGGCCGACAATGCTGTAGGTGTGGCTGCCCTCGACATCCTCGACCGTGACGGTGGCGCCGAAAAAGACCTGATCGGTGGCCTCACGCGCAGCGGGATCGACCACCTCGGCGTTCTCCAGCCGCTTGGAGAGATAGCGGATGCGGCGGTCGATCTCGCGCAGGCGCTTCTTGCCGTAGATGTAGTCGCCGTTCTCCGAGCGGTCGCCATTGGAAGCCGCCCATGAGATGGTTTCCACCAGCTTGGGGCGTTCCACTCTCCAGAGCTGGTCGAACTCCGCCACCATGCGGGCATGCCCGGCCGGCGTCATGTAGTTTTTGCCGCCCGCAGGCAGCGCGGGCACGTCCGCCTCGCCCTCGTCCATATCCTCGCCGGCGTCGTTTTCCTTGACGAAGGCCTTGTTCATTTTCTCAGCAGCCACAGAATGAGGCTCAAGGCCAGCGACACCAGGATGCTGCTGGTGAGCGGAAAGTAGAATACCTTGTTGCCGCGCACGATGCGGACGTCCCCCGGCAGGCTGCCGAGACCCAGCCTGGCGAGCCAGGGCCACAGCAGGCCGGCGACGACCAGGATCAAGCCCAGAGTAAAAAGCCATTTGCCCATGACGGTATTTTAAAATCCTTGCTGGGTTACGGAGCGCACTTTTGCAAATACACGAATTCTTCCTGATGCTCGCCGTCCTGCTGCTGACGGCACGCCTGTTCTCCGAGGTCGGCGCGCGGCTCGGGGTGCCCGGCGTGATCGGCGAACTGGCGGCGGGACTCTTGCTGGGTCCGTCGCTGCTCGGCTGGGTCAGCCCGGATGCGACCATGAAGCTGCTCGCCGAAATCGGCGTGATCCTGCTGCTGTTCGAAGTGGGCATGGACACCGACGTCTTCCGCCTGGCGCAGACCGGCGCCAAGCCCGTGCTGGTGGCCGTGGGCGGTGTGCTGTTGCCAGCCGCGGGCGGCTATGCCGTGGCACGCTACGGCTTCGACCTGGGCCTGGCCGCGGCCCTGTTCGTCGGCGGCACCCTCACCGCCACCAGCATAGGCATCACCGTGCGCGTGCTGTCCGATCTCAACCGCCGCCACAGCCGCGAAGCGCAGATTGTGCTTGGTGCCGCGGTGCTCGACGACATCCTGGGCGTGCTGCTGCTCGCCTTTCTCTACGATTTCTCGGTCAAGGGCGAGGCCAGCATCGCCAACACCCTCAACGTCGGCTTGTACATCCTGCTCTTCCTGGGGCTGGGTCCTTTTTTGGCCAAGCTGGTGGCGAGCCTCATCGACCACTTCGACCTCAAGGCGGCCAGCCCCGGCCTGCTCGTCACCCTGGTGCTGGCCCTCATTCTGTTCATGAGCTGGCTGGCGCATGCCGTGGGCGCACCCGAAATCCTCGGCGGATTCGCGGCCGGCATTGCCCTGGGGCAGGGTTTTCGCGCCAGCATCGCGCAGCGCCTGAAGCTGCCCTACACGTCCCTGCTCAACCGACTTCTGCAGGAAAACCCCGCCCTCACGCGCCGCCTGGAGGAGCAGATCCGCCCGCTCATTCACACTTTCACGCCGCTGTTCTTCGTCATGGTGGGCGTGTCGCTCAACCTGCGCACGATAGACTGGGCATCCGGCTACATCTGGACGCTCGGCCTGAGCCTGCTGGGCGTGGCCTTTGTCGGCAAAGGGCTGGCGGGGTTTTTCGCGCGTGAACCACGCCTGGTGCAGGCGGCCATTGGCCTGGCCATGGTGCCGCGCGGCGAGGTGGGGCTCATCTTTGCCCAGCTGGGTCTCAACAACGGCATACTGAGCAGCGAACTCTACGCCGCGCTGCTCATCGTCATCGCCCTCACCACGGCACTGCCGCCCTTCATGATGAAGGCCTTCTACCGCCGCTATGGCGCCCGCCTGCCCGCCGACCCATGAATATCGCGCCGCAATTCGAACGTAGCCACATCCTGCTCGGCGACGCCGGCCTGACGCGCCTGGCGCAAGCCCATGTCCTGGTAGCCGGCCTCGGCGGGGTGGGCTCCTATTGTGCCGAGGCGCTGGCGCGCGCCGGGATCGGGGCGCTCACGCTCATCGACATGGACGTGGTGGCGCCCAGCAACATCAACCGCCAGCTGCCGGCGCTGCTCTCCACCGTGGGCCAGGCCAAGGCCGACCTCATGGCAGCGCGCGTGCACGACATCAATCCGGACTGCCGTCTCACCACCCGTCGCGTCTTTCTCACCCCCGACAGCATGGCCGCGGAAATCCCGGAAAATCTCGATTACGTGGCGGACTGCATCGATTCGCTCAACTGCAAGGTCGCCCTGGTCGCTTCCTGCGTGGAGCGCGGCATTCCGGTGGCCTCCAGCATGGGCGCCGGCAACAAGCTGGATCCCGCGCGCATCCAGTTGGC
>JAJXXS010000154.1 GCA_021780975.1 Pseudomonadota bacterium | reverse complement strand
GCCAGCAGGGCCTCGATCTCCGCCAGGGGCGTGGCGGCGCGCGCGGTGAGCACCAGCTCGCGCGGCTCGTAGGCGACGACGCCGCGCAGGCCCGAAACGTCGAGCACCGCACCGCGCCGCTCGCCGCCGTAGAAATCCTTGCTGCCGCCGGCACGGATGACGAGCGGCGTGCCGGCCGTCGTAGCGCGCTTGATTGCATCCTGAAGGACGGTGTAATCGGCCATGATCAGAAGCGCGGCAGCTCGGGGTGCGACAGCGCACCGCCGTGCACGTGCATGGCGCCCCACTCGGCGCAGCGGTGCAGCTCGGGCACGGCCTTGCCGGGGTTGAGCAGGCCGGCCGGGTCGAACGCAGCCTTGATGGCGTGGAAGGTCTCCAGCGCGGCGGGCGCATATTGCACGCACATGGCCTTGATCTTCTCCACCCCCACGCCGTGCTCGCCGGTGATGGAGCCGCCCACTTCCACGCACAGGGCGAGGATGTCGGCGCCGAAGGCCTCGGCGCGATCGAGTTCGCCGGCACGGTTGGCGTCGTAGAGGATGAGGGGATGCAGGTTGCCGTCGCCGGCATGGAAGACGTTGGCCACGCGCAGGCCGTAGTGCGCCGACAGCTCGGCGATGCGATTCAGCACGTGTGGCAGCTGCGCGCGCGGGATGGTGCCGTCCATGCAGTAATAATCGGGCGACAGGCGGCCCACGGCGGGAAAAGCGTTCTTGCGCCCGGCCCAGAAGCGGCGCCGCGTCTCCTCGTCCTCGGCGCTGCGCACCTCGGTGGCGCCGCTTTGCAGCAGCACGCCGCGTACGGTGAGGATGTCCTCGCTCACCTCCTCGTTGGTGCCGTCCACCTCCACCAGCAGGATGGCCGCCGCATCCAGCGGATAGCCAGCGTGGACGAAGGCCTCGGCAGCCTCGATGGCGGGCGCGTCCATCATCTCCAGCCCGGCGGGGACGATGCCGGCGGCGATGATGTTGCCCACCGCCGCGCCGGCCTTTTCCACATCGTCGAAGGCGGCCAGCACCACTTGGGCGCGCTGCGGGCGCGGCAGCAGCTTGACCGTGATCTCCGTCACCACGCCCAGCAGCCCCTCCGAACCGGTCAGCAGCGCGAGCAGGTCGAAACCCGGCGAGTCGGGTGCGAGCGAGCCGATATCGAGGATTTCGCCCTCCATGGTGACCACCCGCACGCTCAGCAGGTTGTGCGTGGTGAGTCCGTACTTGAGGCAGTGCACGCCGCCGGAGTTCTCCGCCACGTTGCCGCCGATGGAGCAGGCGATCTGCGACGAGGGATCGGGCGCGTAGTACAGGCCATGCGGCGCCGCCGCCTCGGAAATGGCGAGGTTGCGCACCCCCGGCTGCAGGCGCGCCGTGCCCGCCAGCGCATCGATGCCGAGGATGCGATTGAGCCTGGACAGCACCAGCAGCACGGCCCCTTCGCCGGGCAAGGCGCCCGCCGCCAGCCCGGTGCCGGCGCCGCGCGGCACCACCGGCACGCCCAGACGATGGCAGGTGCGCAGCACCGCGGCGACCTCCTCCTCGCTCTGCGGCAAGGCCACCAGCCAGGGCGTGCGGCGGTAGGCGGTGAGGCCGTCGGCCTCGAACGGGCGGGTGTCCTCGGGATCGCTGAGCAGGTTCTCGCGCGGCATCACCCGGGCCAGCGCGGCCATCACGGCGGCACGATCGGGAGCGGAGGCATGGGGCGCGTTCATGGGCCGCCATTATGACATCGGGCCGTGCCGCGCGTGGCGCAAAACCCCGGGCTCGGGGTGGCTTTTCGCGCCCAGGTCGGCGACACTTGCACCCGACCATGACCGCCAACCGCTACGAAATCGCCGCCTGGGTGCTGATGGCCCTGGCGCTGTTCTACGTCCTCCACTTTCACCTCCTGCCCGCCCTGTTGGCCGGGTTGCTGGTCTATGAACTGGTGGCCATGCTGGCGCCGCGCTTCGTCTCCGGCAAGTTGTCGCACAGCCGCGCCAAGATCGTGGTGGTGGCACTCATCACCACGGCAGTGCTGGGGCTCGCCATCGCCGCGGTCTCCGGCGTGGTGCTGTTCATGCGCGGCGAATACGGCAATCTATCGGCCCTGCTCAACAAGATGGCGGAAGTGGTGGAGAACTCGCGCAACGCGCTGCCTGCGGCGCTCGCCCAGTGGCTGCCGCAGGGCGACGAGGCGCAGGTGCGCGACGTCATCGTGCAGTGGCTGCGCGGCCATGCCGAGGAGATCCGCCAGTTCGGCGGGGTGGCAGGACGCGTGCTGGTGCATGTCGTCATCGGCCTCATCATCGGCTCCTTCGTCGCCTTGAAGGAAGGGCTGCCCAAGCACCAGCTGGGGCCGCTCGCCCACGCCATGACCGAGCGCATGGTGCACCTCGGCCAGGCCTTCCGCCGCGTGGTGTTCGCCCAGATACGCATCTCCCTGCTCAACACCGCGCTCACCGCACTCTATCTACTGGCGGTGCTGCCGAGCTTTGGCGTTGAACTGCCTTTTCTCAAGACCATGATCATCGTCACCTTCCTGGCGGGATTGCTCCCGGTGCTGGGCAACCTCATCTCCAACACCGTGATCGTCATGATCTCGCTCACCCACTCCCTGGGCGCGGCCATGGGATCGCTGGCTTTTCTTGTCGCCATCCACAAGCTGGAATACTTCGTCAACGCTAAAATCGTGGGCGGGCAGATCAAGGCCGCCGCCTGGGAACTCCTCGTCGCCATGCTGGTGATGGAAGCGGCCTTCGGCGTGCCGGGAGTCGTCGCGGCTCCCATCTTCTACGCCTACGTGAAGCGCGAGCTGAAAGAACGCAAACTGATTTAGGACACGCACCATGACCCCGGAACAGCAAGATCTGATTGTCATCGCCGCCGGAGAAGACCGCGTCGGGCTGGTGGAACGCCTCGCCCAGGCAGTCGCGGAGGCCGGCTGCAACATCGAGGAGTCGCGCATGGCCGCGCTGGCGGGCCAGTTCGCCCTGCTCACGCGCATCTCCGGACCGTGGCACGGCCTGAGCCGGCTGGAAAGCAGCCTGCCGGCCAGCGGGCGCGAACTGGGGCTGGATCTGGTGGTGCGCCGCGCGAGCGGCAAGCCGGCCGAGACCGCGCTCATCCCCTATCAAGTCGACGTGGTGGCGATGGACCACCCCGGCATCGTGCAAAGCCTGGCCAATTTCTTTTCGCGCCTGGGCATCAACATCCAGTCGCTGGACACCGAGACCTATCCCGCGCCGCACACAGGCACGCCCATGTTCGCCCTGCACATGGTCCTGGGCATCCCTGCGGATGCGCGCATCCCCCACCTGCGCTCGGATTTCCTCGACTACTGCGACGACCTCAACCTGGACGCGACCTTCGAACCTTTGCGCGGCTGAATGGCGCGCCAGGCAGTTTGACGCCTTTTCAACACCTGCCGTCCGACTTGAGCCAATCCGCAGCGTGATGGCCCCACTGTTCGGGGGGCATGCCGCAGCCGCACGCTTGAGGCACGAACCATCGCCTCGTGTTGAACACTGCAGATCGAGCGGCACCCGAGTGCCCGCCAGAATCGAGATAGCCAGCATCGAGCAACTGGCCCACAATTTGCGTAACTCATAGACTCTTTCGCGGCATCCATCGGCCCAGCATGGCCCATAGCACCCACCCTGAAATCAAGACCTGGCGGCCCCTCCTGCTGGCATGGGCCAACAATCTGTTGATTGCGTTGGCCTACGTGGGTTTGACTCTGCCCGTATCGCCCCCCTTTGGCTTGGTCGCTCCCGGAACTCCAGCGCCAGCCTGGCCACCGGCCAGCCTGGGAGCCTTGGCGATCCTGCTCGGCGGCGCACGCTGGATGCCAGGAATTTTCGCGGGCTCTTATTTGGCCAACGTGTACTTCATGGGCGCGACTCCGGGCGTGGCCCTGCTGGAATCCATCGGCAACGTCGCGGGCCCGCTCCTGGCCTTGGCCGCGCTGAAGCTTTTAAAAATTGACCGCAAAGATATCTTCGACACCGTCGGTGGCGCCATGGCCTTCGCCCTTCTGCCCGGGACGCTCAACCCAGCCATCACCGCCTCCTTTGGTTCCTTGGCTCTCTGGTGGGGCAATTCCCTGGCTGGTCCCATGCCAGGGCAAATGGCGCTGGTCTGGGGGATAACGGATGCCTGCGCCGTCCTCATTCTCACCCCCGCGCTGCATGCCTGGGCCCACCCGCGGGAGCCCTCGCCGGCGCGCAGCCTGACGGAGGAAGGCGGCACCGCCATTCTCACGCTGCTGATGAGCCTGCTGATCTTCTGGGCGCCCGACACCGGAAGCGCGCTGCAGCACGGCGCCGTCGCGCTCATCCTGCTGCCCACCATCTGGTCGGCGCTGCGCTTCTCCCGCAGGTACGCCGCCAGCCTGCTGGTGACGGTCTTTCTGCTCGCCATCGGTGGCACCCTGCAGGGGCGCGGCTCGCTTGCCATGATGCCTCTGGTCGATCCCCTTGCCGGCGTGCAGTTGATGGGCTTTGCCCTGGGCGTCACGGTACTCATCGCCGCCGCCCTGAACCGCGAGCGTGAACACTATGCCAGCCAACTGACCAGGCTCAACGTCAGCCTGGAAGGCAAGATCCGGCAGCGCACGCGCGATCTGGAAAAAAGTCGCGCCGAATTGCGCCATCAGCTGGCCTTCCAGCAGGCCTTCCTCGACTCCCTGCCCAATCCGGTGTTTTACACGGATCTGGGCGGCGCCTATGTGTTGTGCGGG
>JAJXXS010000305.1 GCA_021780975.1 Pseudomonadota bacterium | reverse complement strand
ATGATGAACAGCCGGCCGTCGCGCGGCCTGCGCAGCATGGGCCAGCCCTGGGAGGGCTGTTGTTGTGCCTCATCCGCGCGTAGTGTGGCCATCGCCGCCTGGCGCGCCGCCTCCCATTCCGTGTCGTTGAGTTCGCCGTCGCCGTCCTTGTCGAAACGGCGCAGCAGCCATTCCTTGTCTTTCTTCCACTCCGCCAGCAGCTCTCCCAGCGCCTCCCGGTCGACGCCGGCCTGGGCGCCTTCGATGTGAACGTGCTCGCCCAGCGCGTAGAGCGTATCGTCCTTCACCAGTAGCCACTCGACATTGCGGTAATCGCCATCCAGCCAGGTGCGATGGCGGGAGGTTATGACCTCGGCGCCGTCGGGGTCGACGAGGGCGGTGGCGCTGCCGTCGTTGATTGCGATGGTGTCGAAGGAGGTGCCGCTGTCCTCGTGCACGTAGCGGTCGCCTACCCGCCGTTCGCGGCGGAAGCGATACCACAGGCAGGGCAGGCCGGAGAGCGGAGCGGTGAGCACATCCCCCGGCAGACAGATGCCCTGTCCGCTCCATTCCACGACCCCCAAGGGGCTGGAGGCGATTTTTGCGGTGGGCGTGTCGGCTACGGCGCGGTAGCGGCGCAGGTTGGCGAACCAGGCGAGGGCCGCGACCAGGCCCAACAGCAGCAACGCATAGCTTTGCCATGTGGTGGGCAGCGGCCAGGCGCGCAGCACCATCCAGAAGGTGAATACATAGGCGGCGGCCAGCGCCGAGTTGGTGAGATGCGGCTGGCTGGGCATCGACGACTGCGGTGCTGGCTGCGGTCAGCCGTTGAACAGCGTGCCGAGGTTCACGTCGGCGGTTTCCTGGGGGTCGAAGCGCAGCAGCTGGAAGGCCTGGAAGCCGCCCAGTCCGGCCACGAGGTTGTCGGGAAACTGCTCGATACGCACGTTGTTGATGTTGACCGAGTCGTTGTAGAACTCGCGCCGGTCGGTGATGGATGACTCCAGCGCGGAGATGCGCGCTTGCAGGTGCTGGAACTGCTCACTGGTCTTCAGCTCCGGATAGGCCTCGGCGAGCGCGAACAGCTTGCCCACGCTCGCGCGCAGGCCCACTTCCGCCTGGCCCAGCGCGGCCACGTCGCGGGCGTCGCCCGCGCTCGCCACCTGGGCGCGCGCCTGCATGACCTTCTCCAGGGTTTCCTGCTCGAACTTCATGTACTGGCGGCAGGTTTCCACCAGCTTGGGCAGCTCGTCATGGCGCTGCTTGAGCAGCACGTCGATGTTGGACCAGGCCAGCCCGACGTTGTGCTTGAGGTTGACCAACTGGTTGTAGACGAATATCCCGTAGCCCAGGATGCCGAAAATCAGCACGAAAAACACCACCAAACCCGCCGCCATAACGCCCTCCCTGAGTGACGCATGGTTAGCGGAAACCGCCGCAAAAACTTAAATCCGGCTTGCCACCAGGCGGCTCAGCTCGTCGTCGGTCAGTAGCAGCGGATTGGTCTTCATGCTGCTGCCGCGGCTGTGGGCGACGATGCGCGGGATATCGGCCGGCGTCACGCCGTAGTGGCCCAGGCGCGGCAGCTCGAGGCGGGCGGTCCAGTCCTGCAGGATGTCCACCAGGCGGGCGCGTGCTGCGGCGTCGTCCAGCCGGTCCTCGCGTGCCAGCAGCTTGCCGGCGAGGGCATATTTTTTCAGCGCCGGGCTGGCGGGCGCGCGTGCCTCCAAAGCCACGATGTTGAGCCGCGTGGCCTCCGCCACCAAAGCGCCGCAGGCCACGCCGTGGGGGATGGGGAAGAAGGCGCCCAGCGGCGCGGCCAGGCCGTGCACCGAGCCGAGTCCCGTCTGCGCCAGCGTGATGCCGGAGATGAGCGCGGCATAGGCCATGCGCGCGCGGGCGGTCCCGTCGCCAGCATCGGCAAAGAAGGGCAGCAGACCGTCGCGCGCCGCCTTCATGCCCCCCCAGGCGAGCGAATCGGTGAGCGGTCCCGCCTTGAGCGAGACGTAGGACTCCAGCAGTTGGGTGAATGCGTCCATGCCGTTGGCCGCGATGATGCCCTTCGGGCAGCGCGCCAGCAGGTCGGGATCGACCAGGGCGACTTGCGCCACCAATTGCTCGTCGCGGAAGGATTTCTTGTAGCCGCCTGCGCCATGAGTAGACAGCACCGCGTTCTTGGTCGCCTCCGAGCCGGTGCCCGCGGTGGTGGGCACGGCGATGAAGGGCAGGGCGGGGCCGCGGTAGGGCAGCTCCGGCCCCACGCCTTCCAGATGATCCATGACCGAGTTGCCGGGTATCAGCAGCCCGGCGATGGCCTTGGCCGCGTCGAGCACACTGCCGCCGCCGATGCCCACGACGGCCTGGTAGCCGCCTTGGCGATGGCTACGCACGGCATCGTCGACCAGTTCGGGCGAAGGCTCGCCGGGCACACGCAGGATGTCCCAGCTAAGGCCTGCGCCTGTGAGTTGCCGTGCCAGGCGTTCCCAGGCATCCGACTGCTCGAAGGAGCACCGCCCGAGCACCAGCAGAAAATGCTTGCCATAGGGCGCCAGCAGGCCGGGCAGCTTCAGCAGCACACCGGCGCCGAACTCGATGCGCGGCAGGCGGGCGAGGGAAAAGCTGCTGATGTTCACGGCTCAGGACAGGTCTTCGCGCCTGAGGCAAAACACGTATTCGCCGGGGCCCTCAGTGTCCAGCCAGACGAAGGGCAGATCGGGAAAGGCGGCTTCCAGCGCTGCGCGGTTGTGGCCGATCTCCACTACCAGCAGCCCACCGCGCTTGAGATGCTTGGCGGCCTGCGTCAGGATGACGCGCGTGGCGTCAAGGCCGTCCTCGCCCGAGCCCAGGGCCAGCGTCGGCTCGTGGCGGTATTCAGGCGGCAGCGCGGCCACCGAGGCGGCATTGACATACGGGGGATTGGAGATGATGAGATCGTAGCGGCGTCCGCCCAAGGCCTCGAACATGTTGGATTGCACCGGCGTGACGCGGTCTTCCAGGCCATGCGCTGCGATGTTGCGGCGCGCCACGTCGAGCGCGTCGGCGGAAAGATCGACCGCATCGACGTGGGCGTGGGGAAAGGCCTGAGCCGCCAGGATGGCGAGGCAGCCCGAGCCCGTGCACAGATCCAGCACCTCTTCCACGCCTTCCGCGTCCTCGACCCAGGGCGCCAACTGGTCGCCCAGCAGATGGGCGATGAAGGAGCGCGGCACGATCACACGCTCGTCCACGTAGAAGCGTTCGCCCGCGAGCCAGGCCTCATGCGTGAGGTAGGCGGCAGGGATGCGCTCGGCGATGCGGCGCTTGAGCAGCGCCGCGAGCGCGGCCTTTTCCTCGTCCGTCAGGCTAGCGTCGAGAAAGGGCTCCAGGCGGTCCAGCGGCAGATGCAGGCCGTGCAGGATGAGCCATACCGCTTCGTCGTAGGCGTTGTCAGTACCGTGGCCGAAAAACAGCTGCGCTTCGTTGAAGCGCGAGACGGCGAAGCGCAGCCAGTCGCGCAGGGTGATCAGGGCCTCGGTGTCGTCGAACTGGGCCAAAGAAGAGGTAGCTTCGGTCATGGCAGCAGCAGTGCCTCCAGGGTGCGGCGATAGATGCGGGACAGCGGCTCGATGGTGTCCAGGCGCACGTGCTCGTTCAGCTTGTGGATGCTCATGTTGAGCGGGCCGAACTCCACCACCTCGGCGCAGATGTCGGCGATGAAGCGCCCGTCCGAGGTGCCGCCGGTGGTGGACAGCTGCGGCGTGATGCCCGTCTCGGCGCGGATGGATGCGCTCACCGCCTCGCACAGGCGGCCGCGCGGGGTGAGAAAGGGCTTGCCGCCCAGGGTCCAGTCCAGCGTGTAGTCCAGGCCGTGCTTCTTCAACACGCCTTCCAGGCACTCCTGCAGGCCCTGCGGCGTGCTGGCGGTGGAAAAGCGGAAGTTGAAGAGGATTTCCACTTCGCCCGGGATCACGTTGCCGGCCCCGGTGCCGCCGTGGATGTTGGACATCTGCCAGGTGGTGGGCGGGAAGTATTCGTTGCCGCGGTCCCACTCGATGGCGGCAAGTTCGGCCAGCGCGGGCGCCGCGAGATGGATGGGATTCTTTGCCAGCTGCGGATAGGCGATGTGGCCCTGTACACCTTTCACCACCAAACGCCCGGAGAGCGAACCGCGGCGGCCGTTCTTGATGGTGTCGCCGAATTGCCCCGCGCTGGTGGGCTCGCCGACGATGCAATAGTCCAGTGTCTCGCCGCGCGCCTTGAGGGCTTCCACCACCTTGACCGTGCCGTCCACCGAGGGGCCTTCTTCATCGGAAGTGATGAGCAGGGCGATGGAGCCGGCATGCTGCGGGTGCGCCTGCAAAAACGCTTCGATCGCGGTAATGAAGGCGGCGTCGGAAGTCTTCATGTCCGCCGCGCCGCGGCCGTACAGCGCGCCATCGCGGATGGTGGGCGCGAAGGGTTCGCTTTGCCATTGCTCCAGCGGGCCGGTCGGCACGACGTCGGTGTGGCCGGCGAAGCATACGACGGGATGCGTATCGCCGCGGCGGGCCCAGAAGTTGTCCACTTCGCCGAAGCGCATTTCCTCGATCTGGAAGCCCAGCTTTTCCAGGCGCGCGATCATCAGCGCCTGGCAGCCGGCGTCGGCCGGCGTGAGGGAGGGACGGGCGATGAGGGCCTGGGCCAGTTCCAGGGTCGGGCTGCTCATGGCTTGAGCACCTCTTCGTAGCGCGCCTCGTCGAAGCCGACCAGCAGAGTCTTGCCGGCTTCCACCACTGGGCGCTTGATGACGCTGGGCTTGGCGAGCATGAGGGCGAGCGCGCTGTCGGCGTCCTTGACCGCGGCCTTCTCGGCGTCGGGGAGCTGGCGCCAGGTGGTGCCCTGGCGGTTCACCAGCGTCTCCCAGCCCAGGCGCTGCATCCAGGCGCGCAGTTGCGCCTCGGGCACGCCGGCCTTCTTGTAGTCATGGAACTCGTAGGTGAGGTGGCGGGCGTCCAGCCAGGCACGGGCTTTTTTGACGGTGTTGCAGTTGGGGATGCCGTAGAGGCGCATGGGAGGCGGTTAAAATATCGGCGTAATCGCGCCATTCTAACCGAGCCACCAATGTCCCACGGAGTCGGAAGCTCCTCTCGCGGCCTGCCCCTGCAGGGGGATGCCAGCATCAAGTCGGTCGCCCTGCTGTTCCCCTATCTGCGGGAATTCAAGGGCCGTGTGCTGCTCGCCTTCCTGCTGCTGGTGGGCGCCAAGCTGGCTGCGGTGGCGGTGCCCCTGCTGCTCAAGGACGTGGTCGACGCCCTCAACAAGCCCCACGCCGTGCTGGTGCTGCCGCTCGGGCTCATCATCGGCTACGGGCTGCTGCGTTTTTCCAGCACGGTGTTCTCAGACCTGCGCGACGTCGTGTTCGGGCGCGTCACCCAGCGCGCCATCCGGCGCGTGGGCCTGGCGGTGTTCGAGCACCTGCATTCGCTCTCCCTGCGCTTCCATCTGGAGCGCCAGACCGGCGGCATCTCGCGCGACATCGAGCGCGGTGCCAAGGCCATCTCCAGCCTGGCCGGCTTCCTGCTGTTCCGCATCGCGCCCACGCTGGTGGAGATCACCATGGTGGCCGTGGTGCTGTTCATCAAGCTTGACTGGGTGTTCGCGCTCATCACGATAGGGACGCTCATCGCCTACATCTGGGTCACGGTGAGCATCACCGAATGGCGCAACCAGTTCCGCCGCCGCATGAACGAGCTGGATTCCGAGGCCTACACCAAGGCCATCGACAGCCTGCTCAACTACGAGACGGTCAAGTACTTCGGCAACGAGCGCTTCGAGTCCAGGCGCTACGACGCCAGCCTGGAAAAGTGGGAAGAGGCGGCGGTCAAGAGCCAGACCACGCTGGGCCTGCTCAACGCCACCCAGGCCGGCATCATCGCCCTGGGCGTAGTGCTCATGGTGGCGCGCGCGGCGCAGGGCGTGGTCAGCCACACCCTCACCATCGGCGACCTGGTGATGGTCAACGCCTACCTCATCCAGATGTTCCAGCCGCTCAATTTCCTTGGCGTGATGTACCGCGAAATAAAACAATCCTTGACCGACATCGAGCGCATGTTCAAGCTGCTGGGCGCACATCAGGAAGTCCAGGACGCGCCCGGCGCGCCGGCCCTGACGCTGGCCAACGGCACGGTGCGCTTCGAGCATGTGAGCTTCGCCTACGACCCGAGCCGGCCCATCCTCAGCGACGTGAGCTTCGACATCCCGGGTGGGCGCAACGTCGCCGTGGTAGGGGCGAGCGGCTCGGGCAAGTCCACGCTCGCACGTTTGCTGTTCCGCTTCTACGACGTCACCGCCGGCGCCATCACCGTCGACGGCCAGGACCTGCGCCAGGTCAGCCAGGACAGCCTGCGCGCGCGCATCGGCGTGGTGCCGCAGGACACCGTGCTGTTCAACGACAGCATCTACTACAACATCGCCTACGGCCGCCCCGACGCCACGCGCGCAGAGATCGTCGAGGCGGCGCGCGCGGCGCACATCCTCAAGTTCATCGAGGGCCTGCCCAAGGGCTGGGACACCGTGGTGGGCGAGCGTGGCCTCAAGCTCTCCGGCGGCGAGAAGCAGCGCGTGGCCATCGCCCGCACCCTGCTCAAGAACCCCGCCATCCTGGTGCTGGACGAGGCCACGTCCGCCTTGGACACCAAGACGGAAAAGGCCATCCAGGCCGAGTTGGCGGAAATCGCCAAGAACCGCACCAGCCTCATCATCGCCCATCGCCTCTCCACCGTGGTGGAGGCCGACGAGATCCTGGTGCTGGAGCACGGCCGCATCGTCGAGCGCGGGCGCCACGGTGAGCTGCTGGCGCGCGGCGGTCACTACGCGCAGATGTGGGCCATGCAGCAGGCCGAGGAGGAACACGGCGCGCCGACCAAGGTGGCGGGGGCCGGGTTTTGAATCAGGCCGCGGCGGGAGGGTTCTATGCCCTGCGCTCCGCGGCCTTCTCCTCTCTGCTGGTCGCACAGTTCCTCTCCGCCATGGCGGACAACATGCTGTTCGTCGCCGCCATCGCCCTGCTCAAGGCTCAGCCCGGCGGCGCGCAGTGGATGCCACTGGTGCAGGCCAGCTTCGTCGCCACCTTCGTGCTGCTGGCGCCCTTCGTCGGGCCGCTGGCCGACCACTGGCCCAAGGGCAGCGCCATGTTCCGCGCCAACTTGCTCAAGCTCGCCGCCGCGCTGGCCATGGCCGCGGGCCTGCACCCGCTGGCAGCGTATGCGGTGGCGGGCGTGGGGGCGGCAGCCTATTCGCCCGCCAAGTACGGCATCCTCACCCAGATGGTGGGCGAGGAAAAGCTGGTGCGCGCCAACGGCTGGCTGGAGGCCACCACCATCGTCGCCATCCTGCTGGGCGTGGTCGCGGGCGGCTGGCTGACCGACCGCTCCCTCGCTCTAGCCCTCGGCGCCGTATGCGCCATCTACGGCGCGGCGGCGCTGTCCAATCTCTTCATTCCCGTCCTGCCGCCGGTGCACAGTCTCACCTGGGCCGACTGGCCGCCCATCCTGCGCGACTACTGGCGCGACCTGCGCCGCCTGTGGCGCGAGACCGCCGCGCGCCTGAGCCTCATGGGCACCAGCCTGTTCTGGGGCGCGGGTGCCACGCTGCGCGTGGTGCTGTTTGCCTGGGTGCCGGTGGCGCTGCACAACACCGACAACAGCCTGCCCGCCAACCTCATGGGCCTCATGTCCGTAGGCATTGCCATCGGCGCCTTGTCGGCGGGGCATTGGCTGCACCTCTCTCGCGCGCGCCTGGCGCTGTGGGGCGGCTTGGCCATGGGGCCGCTGATTTTTCTGCTCGCGCCGCAGACCCACCTCGTGCCCGCCGCCCTGCTGCTCATCGCCCTGGGCACTGCCGGCGGCTTCTTCGTCATCCCCTTCAACGCCCTGCTGCAGGAGCGTGGCCAGGCCACCGTAGGGGTGGGGCGCTCGCTCGCGGTGCAGAACTTCTTCGAGAACCTCGCCATGCTGCTCGGCTCGCTGCTGTACTTCGGCGCGGAGAAAATCGGTCTTGGGCCGGTGAGCGTGACCTACGGCTTCGGGCTGCTGGTGCTGATGGGTATGATGGCGTTAACCTGGGGAGGGCGGCGGCTGTGAACCTGTTTCCATTCAAGCGCCGCCCCTGATTCAGTCAACTCGATATCGACCATCATGACCAGCCCTCAACTGACCAAACTCGACTCCGCACACTTCGACAGCAAGGCACGCGAGTGGGATGAAAACCCGGTATTCGTGGAACGCGGCCTCAAGATCGCGGAGGCCATACGCAAGGCCGTGCCCGTGCACCGGCACATGAACGTTCTCGATTACGGCTGCGGCACGGGCCTGCTTTCGTTTCCGCTCAAGGACGAATTGGGCACTATCCTGCTGGCGGACAGCTCGGACGGGATGCTTGCGGTGGTGGCGGAAAAGATCGCCGCGCAACGTGTCTCCAACATGACGCCGATGAAGCTGGACCTGATGGCCGAGGCGCCGCCGGCGCAGCGCTTCGATCTGATCTATACGTCGATGACCCTGCACCACGTTCCGGACACCGACGCCATCCTGCGCATCTTCCACGACCTGCTGAACCCTGGCGGCACCCTGTGCATCGCCGACCTGGACAAGGAAGACGGCTCCTTCCACGGACCCGAGGTCGACGTGCACCACGGCTTCGACCGAGCCGACCTGAGCCGGCGCGCCGGCTGGGCAGGATTTAACGACATGCATTTCCAAACCGTGTTCAACATCACCAAGGAATACCCGGGCGGGACTCGGGACTATCCGGTGTTTTTGATGACCGCGCGCCGGGTGGAGGCATGATGTCTTCCATGGCGGCTGCGCCTTGCCGAGAGGTGGCCACCTTTCACGCGTGGCAGGCGCCGTGGCTTGTGGCGTGGTGCCGGATCACCACCGCCTTGGGCGCGCGGGCGGTAAGAAATCATGAGCGCACAGCAGGGGGAATGTTGTAATGCACGACTTCTGCAAGGGTTGCATTTCAAGACGGTATCTGACCCCGATTTTCCCACGTGACCCCGATTTCCCACGGCTTATGAGTGGGCTGTCTACTCTGGAAATCTATCTGGTCCAATGGGTTGCCCCACTGATTTTTTCTGCTCGGGCTCTGCGGGGCGGCGCTCGTTGTGCTTGCTTTCAACCTTAGAACGAATCGATTCGTAAGAAAAATATAGAGGCTAGAGAACAAAGAGGGGCGGGCTTGGCCATTTTGGAGTGAGAGGCGCCGCTTGCTCGCCTTCCTTTTTAGGCCAACTGCATTGATTGATGAGATCGATGGGCAGCAAGTACTTATCGCTAAGCAGGCGTTAATTGCGCATCGTAAGACCGCGGTAAAACGCTTCTTATGGGCAGGAAGTGTCCTATTGATCGGAAGTCTTTCTGCGATTGCCATCCCAGTGGTCATCGGGTTATTGCATCACGCCACAGGCAATTGAAACAACCAAGCCCTGCCCGAATGGGAAAACGGGGGTCAGGTCTTGCATAAACGCATCCCTCCTAGGCGTTTCAAGGAATATCAAAGGGGCCAAGCCCGGATTGGTTTGCCAAGATGGCTCGTGCCCCGTCGCCCACCCGATTCCATCCGGCCAATTCCCACCCTGATGCGTTAAATTAACGCCATGGCCGTCGAATGCTACGCCCAACGCCTGCTCAATCCCTACCGCGGAACGATGCACGTCATCAAGTACGAGGCGGCGGAGGCGGTCACCCTGGACGGCGTGCATTGGGACATCTAAAGCGAGAGGATAGGGTCAGGTCTTGCATAAACGCATCCCTCCTCGGCGTTTCAAGGAATATAAAAAGGGGCCAAGCACGGATTGGTTTGCCAATATGGCTCATGCCCCGTCGCCCAACCGATTCCATCCGGCCAACTCCCACCCTGATGCGCTAAATTAACGCTATGGCCGTCGAATGCTACGCCCAACGCCTGCTCAATCCCTACCGCGGAACGATGCACGTCATCAAGTACGAGGCGGCGGAGGCGGTCACCCTGGACGGCGTGCATTGGGACATCTATGTCGCCAACGACGCGCTGCTGCAAGGCCTGCAGGCCAACCGCTGGACGCAGATCACCGACATCCGTTTCGGCGCCTGGTCGGTGAAGACGGGCCTCAAGCGCGGTCCTCTCTATCCCTCCGACGATTTCCTGCGCATGGAGGAGATGGGTGCCATCGTCTACCAGTACCTCACCCAGGTCCATCACAAGGTGCCCTTTGCCTTGCGTGACCGCTACGAGCTCTGGCTGCTCGACGAGGCGGCCCAGCCCCTGGCGCTGCTGGGCAGCGCGGTCGAGGAGGGGGACATCGACCTGGAAGCCGTCATCGAGTGGCGCGCCGGCTATGTGGCGCGCGACCGTTTCTCCAGCGCGGCGCTGCCCGGCCTGGGGATGCCGCCTTCCGACTACCTCAGCGGCCACATCAATGCCCGCGCCGGCGTGCAGCCCGCGGCCCAGTGGATACGGCGCGAGGGCGACGGCTCGGGCTTGGGCTTGGCGGGCATGGGCTGCGCCGAAGGGCTGGAGGGGCGCCGGCTGCCGGCGGCGGCCTTTCCACCGCTGCTGTTTGCCACCGACTGGATGGATGCCGAACACCGGCGTCTGGCGGCCGACTTCCATGCCTGGCAGGCGCCATGGCTGCTGGCGCTGCCTGGCATCGCCACGGAACTGCGCGCGGAACTGGAGCAGCGCGCACGCGGCAACGCGGCGCTGGTGGAGCAGTTGCACCGGCTCTACCCGGCGACGGTGGACGAGGCCGCCATCAAGGCTGCCCTGGTGGAGGCGGTCATGCGCCGCGCGCAACCAGTGACGGAACAGCGCGACACCGCCATGTCGCCGTTCTATATCGAGCTGAACCAGAACCCGCCGGATGGCGAGCGCGGGCGCTAGCCTTGCGTTGCGCGCTATTGACCAGACCAACGACCCCTAGGAACCCGATGGCCGAAAACAAAAGCATCGCCTTCTTCGACGAGCAGTTCCGCCGCCAGGCCAGGGACGCGGCGTTCGCTCTCAATCCTTTCGAGGAGCGCGCGCTGCCTTTCCTCCACGGCGAAGTGCTCGACTTCGGCTGCGGCCTGGGCAACCTGGCGTTCGCCGCCGCTCGGCAAGGCTGCCGGGTCACGGCCCTGGACGCCAGCCCGGCCGCCATCGAGCACATCCGGGCACGCGCCGCGGGGGAGGGGGTGGCGGTGTCCGCCGCGCTGGCGGATTTGCGCGACTACCCGATCGCAGGTGACTACGACGCCATCGTCTGTATTGGGCTCCTGATGTTCTTCGACTGCGCAACGGCCTGGAGCGTGCTGGCGGATCTGCAGGCCCACGTGCGCCCCGGCGGCGTCGCGGTGGTCAACGTGCTGGCGGAAGGGACGACCTACATGGACATGTTCGATCCTGCCGGCTACTGCCTATTCGAGCCGGTGGAACTCGAACGCCGCTTCGCCGGCTGGACGATTGAGATGTCCGAGCAGAGCGAATTTTCCGCGCCGCACAACACGCGTAAGCGCTTTGTCACCCTCATCGCACGCAAGCCCGGGAAGGCCTGAAGGGCCACCGCATCGCTTGTTTCAGCGGCCACCCACCAGGACTTCGAAGAGGTGGTTGAAGTCGGCCTTGCGGGTTTCGATGAAGACGCCGCGATGACCCTGCCCGCCGACTGCAACGGACAGGTGCTCGCTGGTGTAGGCCCAGCCGCCCTGCGGCGTCCAGCGTTGGCCGCTCAGCTTGGTGAAGGTATGGGCGAGGACGTTGAAGCTCATGGTCACGCTGGCGCAGAATTCTGCGATGAGTTCGGCCTCTTCCTTGGACAAGACATTTTTTGCCTTGTAGCCCTTCAGTTTTCCTCCCGGCGTCAATTCGAACGCGACCGTGACACCGTCAATCTCGAGCAGGGCATCCAGTTTTGCTGTCATGATCTCTTCCTCCATGCTTGCATGGTAGGCGGTGCAGGCGGAAAGAGAAGCGAGCGGAAATGCAGTCGCCGGGGGGCCGTGAGATGATTCTTGTCGGGGTGGATCGCCGGCGCGGCGGCTGATCCTGGCGTCGGGAGCGGAAGCATGGGCGAGCCGAAGAAGGAGCGCTGGTCGCGGCAGGTGACGCGGCGCAGCAACGCGCTGGATCTGGAGCCCGGCGTGTTCACGCTGGACAAACCGCGGGAGATCGCGCTGTCGCTGCAGCGTTCGGCCGAATGCAGCCGGCGCAGGAAATCCGGGCCGTTCCGTTCGGCCATGTCGATGCTGGTGTTCTACATCAACCGTGCCGGGTCGAACCTCCCTGAAGCTGATCGGGCCAGGCTGGAAGCGGCCAAGGACGAACTGCGCGACCTGTACGGCAAGCCCCGCCGGCAGCCGCGCCCATGAGGGGAAGCCATGGATAAGGGACGGCTGGAAGCATTCAGCGACGGCGTGATCGCCATCATCATCACCATCATGGTGCTGGAATTGAAGGTACCGCACGGCGAAAGTCTGGATGCACTGGCGCCACTCGTCCCCGTGTTCCTGAGCTATGTGCTGAGCTTCGTGTACGTCGGCATCTACTGGAACAACCATCACCACATGCTGCACACCGTGCGTCATGCCACGGGCCCGATGCTGTGGGCCAACCTGCACCTGCTGTTCTGGCTGTCGCTGTTTCCCTTTGCCACCGCCTGGATGGGAGAGAATCACTTCGCTGCTGCGCCCACTGCCATTTACGGGGTGGTGCTGTTCATGGCCGCGATTGCGTACTGGGTGCTGCAGACGCTCATCATCGCTTCGCAGGGCCGCGAATCACTGCTGCGGCGCGCGGTCGGCAGCGACTGGAAGGGCAAGGCTTCGCCTGCCATATACCTGCTCGCGATCGCCACAGCCTTCTGGTCGCAATGGCTCGCGCAGGCGCTGTATGTCCTGGTGGCGCTTATCTGGCTGGTCCCCGACCGACGCATCGAGCACGTGCTTGCGGGCAGGGACATCTGAAAATTCCCGATCTATTACCTATGGCGGGTTCCGTTTCTGAAGAAACTGTTAATAATGGTCTGGCGATCGGGGGTCACAGAATTTCCACAAATGAATTAGCCGTTTTTGCTTTGTATTTGGCGTTGGCATGCCATATTGTTGGAAAGGCCCTGTTACGCAAAACGCCACTGACGACGTGTACCCTGGCCTTGGTTTGAAAGCTGCTGCCTCGGTAATTGACGCTCGGTACCTCCTCGCGGTTGGCGAAGAAAGGCTGGTGCGTTGGGGAGTTCGCTTGAACGAACATTTTGAGGAGACGGACCGTCTGAATCCTGTGCCCTCGGCGGTGAAGGATCGGCATGTCCTGGTGCTGACGCCCAAGACCGATCCGACGACATTGTGGGGAGTGGTTGATGCCCTGCCCGAGTGGGGCATCTTCACCGCCTCCAGCATGCAGACGGCGCGGGACATTCTGCGCGATCGATCACCGCGCGTCGGCTTGGCCCTCATCGATACTCCTACCAGCAGAAGCTTGCGGGACATGGAGGAGGTCATCCTGGAAAGCCCCACCATGGAATGGATCGCGCTGGTGTCGCGCCCCTGTCTGGAAATGCCGGGTTTTGCGCGCCTCCTGGCCGGCGTGTTCTACGACCATCACAGCCTGCCGATCGATCAGGAGCGGCTGTCCATCTGCCTGGGCCATGCTTATGGCAAAGCGCTGCTGCGCGAGGCGCTGCCCCCCGGGGAGGATGAACTGGGCCGCTTCAATATGGTGGGCGCCAGTTCCGTCATGCGCCAGATGTATCGCGACCTGCTGAAAATTCCGCGTGTGGATGCGGCTGTGCTGATCACCGGCGAAAGCGGGACGGGAAAGGAGCTTGCGGCGCATGCGATCCACGATCTGTCGGTGCGACGGGAAGGGCCCTTTGTCGCGGTCAATTGCGGCGCCCTGCCTACCCATCTGATCCAGTCCGAGCTCTTCGGCCATGAAAAAGGTGCCTTCACCGGCGCGCATCAACGCAAGATCGGCCGCATCGAGGCGGCACAGGACGGCACCATCTTCCTCGACGAGATTGGCGACCTCCCGCTGGAACTGCAGGTCAATCTCTTGCGCTTTCTGGAGGACAGGTGCATCGAGCGCGTCGGCTCCAGCCAGAAGATTACGGTACGTGTGCGCGTGATCGCCGCGACGCATGTGGACCTGGAAAAGGCGGTACATGAGGGGCGGTTCCGGGAGGATCTCTATTACCGCCTCAACGTGCTGCATTTGCGGATGCCGCCATTGCGCGAGCGGGAAGGGGATATCGAGCTGCTGGCGCATACTTATTTCGATCGATTCGTGCGCGAGAAAAACCTGCGGGCAAGGGGGTTCAGCCAGGAGGCTCTGCAGGTCATGCGCCAACACCACTGGCCGGGCAACGTCAGGGAACTCATCAATCGAGTCCAGCGTGCCGTCGTGATGGGCGAAAATCGCCTCGTGACGGTGGCGGATCTCGGTCTCGAAAAGCGCACCATCAGGCGGGAAGCGACGACGCTGGCGCACGCAAGAACCAGGGCCGAAGTGGAGGCCATACGCGGCGCCCTGCGAAGCAACAACGACAACGTTTCCGAAGCAGCCCGGCAGTTGGGGGTTTCCCGCATCACGTTGTATCGGCTGATGAGCAAGTTTCATTTGTCCTGCAGTTGACGCTATCTGGCGCCGTGGCGCGAACACCGCATTCCTGACAATGGGGGGGCACAATGTTGACGAAGCCGAGAAAAATCCTTGCCTGTGGCGGCCTGGTCGGCAGCGTGGTGCTGGGGCAACCCGCCTGCGCGCAGGATGTTGGGCCGCCATTGCAGAACCAGGGCCCAGGCATAGATCAGTTGAGGCAGCAACTGGATGAGGAGCAAAGCCAACTGGCGGCGCAGCAGCAGGCCTTGCGCGACGCCGAAAAGCGGCTCGACGAGCAGAAGCGGTCGCTGCAGGAAACCCGGCGACGCCTGGATGCGTTGAGGGCGCAGCTCGGTGGACCCCAACCCGCTGCCTCCCGGGAAGGGGCGCAAACCGAGGCACCTGCCGCCGAGCAACCGGTGGGGCAGGCGCCTACGGAAGCGCCGGCTCCGGCTCAGGCGGTGGCCCCCATCCTGGAACAGCCGGGCGTGCTGACGCCGCGCGGCAAGCTGGTGCTGGAGCCGTCGCTGCAGTTTTCCTATTCGTCGAACTACCAGGTGGGTTTGGTGGGATACACCATCGTCCCCGCGGTCGTCATCGGCCTCATCGACATACAGACTGTCAACAGCGACACCTTCGTGGCTGCGCTGACGGGACGCTACGGACTCACCAACCGCCTGGAACTGGACGCGAAGATTCCCTACGTCTACCGCAGCCAAAGCACCGAGGCGCGGCCCTATGGGGTACCCAACGGGGTGGAAAGTCTGTTCAGCGCAAATGGGCGAGGCATTGGCGACGTGGAACTCGGCGCGCGCTACCAGTTCAACGCAGGCGGGCCTAACCAGCCCTACTATATCGGCGGCCTGAACTTCAAGACCCGCACCGGCAAAGACCCGTTTTCGGTGCCCTACACGGTGTTGTCAGGGAGCAATGCGGCACTGCAAGCAACTCTTCCTACTGGCTCGGGTTTCTACAGCATCCAGCCTAGCCTCACCGCGATCTATCCTTCCGACCCCGCGGTGTTCTTCGGCGGCATAAACTACATATGGAATTTCAAGCGCAATGTCGGCAACGGCTGGGGCGAAATCGATCCGGGCAATGCCTACGGTTTCAACTTCGGCATGGGCATGTCGCTGAATGACAAGACCTCATTCAGCATCGGCTACGAGCATACGGTGGTGGCCCCGGTCCAGCAGAATGGCCAGGACATGCCGGGCTCGCTGACGAGCGAACTGGGAACCCTGTTGTTCGGCTACGCCTATCAGCTCAATCCCACCACCAACATCAACCTCACCCTGGGCGTGGGGGTGACGCGCTACGCGCCGGATGTGCAGGTGACGTTGCGCGTTCCCATGACCTTCTGAAAGCCGTCGCCTAACGCAGCGAATTTCTGATGCCCTGATTGATCAGGCGCGTTGCGTTCAAGGCGCGCAGCAAGCCAAGGTTGGTCACGGTCGCATTGATGACCGTGGCGTTGCGTATGGTCTGGTTGTCCAGACTGTTCTGTATCACCGTCATGAACTGGGAAGGGTTGCTTCCTGCGGGCAGGGAGAAGCTGTTTCCCGGCCCGTTCTGCACCACTTGCACGGGATTGAAGGTGCCGGAACTGCGTTGGGTGTTGGAAGGGCCCGAGATGGTCAGGGTGGCGCCGCTTCCATTCTGCGAAATTTGCAATCGGCTCAGGCTGGCGGCCACCGCTGCCTGCGCTTGGGCCTGTGCCACCGCCACGACCGACGGGATGTTCAACTGCGTCAGCACCTGCAACTGACCATTGATGGAGGTGACCCGCTCGATGGCGAAAGCCACGTCCAACTGTGCCGTCCCCGTGTTGATGGAAAAGCCGCCGCGCATCTTCGCCAGTTGATTGTTGCTCACGATGCGGCAGTCGCCAAAGGGGTTGCCCATGGGAATGTCAGCCAGCGCATGGCTGATGGGCATCGTGCCGACGAGCAGGGCCACGACAGCCCGGCCTATTTTTGAGGGTTGCATTTCTATGGCTCCTTAGAACTGATCCAACCCAGGGCGCAGCAGCGTGACGTTTGCCAGGTTGTTTGCGCCCATGGCGAGTCCTAGGGGCGCAAGGGGCTGCAAACCCCAATCGCGCTTGCCGTTGAACATCGCACGGTTGCTTTCGTTGTCTATGACGAAAACGATGCGGTTGGGCCACATCTTTTCGAACACTGCGATGGGGATGGTGCGCAGGCCCATGGAGGGATCTCCCACCAGCACCTGGCCATTTTCGATGCCCTTGATGACCACGAAATGGTTGTAGCCGTTGTCCTTGATGAGGACGATGGCCGGAACGCCTACCTGGGCCAATTTTTCCAAGGAAGCCTCGTAGCCATTGGCCTGGTAGCCGTGGTTCTCAAGATAGTCCTTGATGTCCAGAAGGGAAAATCCCTCCTTACGGATCTTGGCCTGGTCGCCGCGATCCCACATGGACTTGAATACCGCCGCCTCGGTGACGGGATCCTGATACTGATAGGTCAGCAAGGTCGCCAGTGCCGCCGAGCCGCAACTGTAGTCGTATTGCTGATGCACCACCGTTTCGAATTTGCGCTGCTGGATGCTCGCGACATGGACCCTGAAATAAGAGGCAGTGCCTCCGTTCATGCCCGCGAGTGTGACGACCCCTGCCCGAGCCTGCGGAAACAGAAAGCAGAGCGCCACTAATACCGCCCACACTGCCACCCACATCAGCGCTAACGCTTGGAAGAGCTGACTGCGTGCAGGCTTGGACATGGGAACCTACTGCAGCTTGAGGTTCAGAATGGTTGCATTCTGAATGATGACGTTGTTGCCAGAGTTCTGCACCACGGTTGCGAGGCCGCTCGCGCCGCTGAATGCGCTTTGCGTAACGGTGTTGTCGCCAGTGACATTGTTCAAGGCCTTGTTGCTGTATAGCTGGGCATTGAGGTTGTTCAGGTTGATGTCCAGCCCATAGCCGCCACGGTGGGCTGCCAGTGCTGTGTCGGGAAGAGCGGGGCCCAGCGTGCTGGCTTGCTGCGCTGCGCCGGCCGGTTGGTCCGCCCTAAGGGCGGGGGAAAGAGAAACCAACAGGCAGAAGAGGACGCCGTTAGCCAAAGCATGGACGAGAATCTTTTCCATGGTTGTTGCCTCCAACTTGTCGGCAGGTCGCAAAACAGACCCGGGGCGTACCCCGGGCCCGCACCCTCGACTTAGTGAAGGGTCATGTTGGCCTGCACCGTGACGCCTTGTTGAATCAAGGCATTGGCGCCGGTGTTCTGGCTGACCGTGGTGATGCCGGCCGAGTTGGCAAGGCTGCCGCCGCTGATGGTGTTCGAGGCGTTGAACACCCCGGCGTTGCCGCCAAAGGCGCTGCCACCGTTGCCGCCGCTTGCGCCGTTACCGGTGGTAACCGTCGCTAGCGTAGAGCCCGTTGTGGCGTTGCCGCCCATGCCACCGTTGCCGCCATTGCCGCTGTTGGTGTTGCTGGCGGAGGACTGACCGCCGGTGGCGCTGCCGCCAGCGGCGCCTGCCCCACCCACCGCGCCAGCACCGCCAGCCGCGCCGTTGCCTGCCCCAGCCGTAGCGGTCGCACCCGCCGCGCCGTTGCCGCCCGCGCTGGTACCCGCAGCCCCGACTGCACCTGTGCCGCCAGCACCGCCGGTGCCGGTAGCGCCAGTTGCGCCCGCGCCGCCTTGGCTAGATGCGGTAGCGCCGGTTCCGGTCGCACCTGTCCCCGTGGCGCCGGTTGCCCCAGCTCCGCCTTGGCTAGATGCGGTGGCGCCAGTTCCGGTCGCACCCGTGCCAGCCGCGCCGGCCGCGCCGGTGCCACCTGCGCTGGCTGCTGTGGCGCCCGTGCCAGACGCACCCGTTCCTGTGGCGCCAGCCGCGGCAGCCCCGCTGTTGCCACCGGTGCCACCGCCACCCGTGCTGGTTCCGGTGGAGCCACCGCCAGTTGCGTTGCCGGCATTGGCGTTGCTGGCTCCTCCGGCACCTGTGGAGTTGTTGGACGTGGCGGAATCATTGCCTGGGCCATTGGCCTGGGACGATGAACTGTTGCTCCCGCCATTGGCGCCGGATCCACCGCCGGTGGAACCGGCCCCGCCCGCGGAAGCTGTGGTTCCGCTGCCACCCCCTGTGCCTGGTCCTGCGCTGCCGCTGGAGCCGCCATCACCTCCTATGCCCTTGCCGCCCATGCCGTTGCCGCCGCTGCTATTCCCGGCGCTGCCACCGGAACCGCCCGAGCCGCCATGGCCCATGCCCCCGGTGCCGCTGCCGCCAGCGCTCTTGCCAGCGTTGCCGCCCGAGCCGCCGTCGCCACCATAGCCACTGCCGCCCGAGCCGCTGCCGCCGGTGCTGTTACCTGCGCTGCCGCCGGAGCCGCCCGAGCCGCCATGGCCCATGCCGCCGTTACCGCCGCTGCCGCCGGCGCCGCCGGTCGCGGCGCCCGCATTACCGCCGCTGCCGCCGGCGCCACCCGTGGCATCGCCGCCGTAGCCCTTGCCGCCGTTG
>JAJXXS010000196.1 GCA_021780975.1 Pseudomonadota bacterium | reverse complement strand
GGGATCATGATGGCGGCGGCGATGATGTAGGACGTCAGCACCCAGGCCATTTGGTCCTGGGTGGCTGAAAGCGTGCCCTGCATTTGCGGCAGCGCCACGTTGGCGATCGTCGAGTCGAGCGACTGCATGATGGTCGCCGCCATGATCGAAAATGTGATCAGCGGCCGGTTGAGCCCTGCTCCGGCAATGCCTGCGTGCGGGGGATGAGGAACGGCGGCGCCCTCGCCGGCCTCCTCGATGATCTCCTCAAGTGGGCTCTTGGGCGGTTCTGTCGCCACTACCGGAACCTCTGCAGGCGGCTGCGGCCGGTGTCGACCTCGACGGTCGCGCTCAGGCCGGCGTGCATGGGCCACTTGGCGCCCGCGTCGTCTATGCTGATGCGGACGGGCAGCCGTTGCACGACCTTGACCCAGTTTCCGGTGGCGTTCTCCGGAGGCAGCAGGGAAAAGCTCGAACCGGTTCCCGGACTCAGGCTTTCCACCTTGCCGTGAAAGCTGTGCCCCGGGTAGGCGTCCACGCTGATGGTGGCGTCCTCGCCCGGCCGCATGTGGGCGAGCTCGGATTCCTTGAAGTTGGCCGCAACCCAGATCCGCTTGTTGGCCACAAGGGCGAACACAGGCGCTCCGGCCTTGATGTAATCGCCCACCTGCAGCCCGTCGACCTTGGCGACTATGCCGTCGAAGGGCGCCCTGATCACGGCATAGGAGAGGTTCAGCCGGGCCCGGTCCAGAGCCGCCTTCGCCTGCAGCACCAGGGGGTGCCTGTCCACATCGATGCCTGGATTGTCGCCGAGCAGGGCGCGTACGTTCATCTCCTCCTGCGCGAGGGACTTTGCCTTCTGCCGCGCCTCGACCAAGTCGTGGCGCGCCTTGTCCAACTGGGCCTGGGGGGCGATGCCCTTGGCGGCGAGGCCGGTCGCGCGCACGAACTCCCGTTGCCGGTAGGCCACGGTCGCCTGGGCGGATCGCAGGTCGGCGAGCCGCTGCCCATAGGTGGCCTTGAGCGCGGCCACCTCCATCCTGGCGCTTGCCAGCTTGGCTTGCGCGTCTTCCAGGGCAATGACCAACGGGCGGCTGTCCAGCTCGAACAGGGGCTCACCCCGTTGCACCCGCTGGTTGTCCCGCACGAGGATCTTTCCCACGCGTCCGGAGATGTTGGCGCTGATGTCGGCGCGCGCGGCCTGCACATAGGCGTCGTCGGTCGAGACATAGCGGCCGCCGAGCAGATAAATAATTGCCACCCCCGCCAAAACCACAAGCAGTCCGCCGACGATCAGAAGATGCCGCAGCCGATCGCTGTTTCTGGGAGAATCGTTCATTGATAGCCGTTCCGCCACGCCGGTCTTTCGTGTGTGTGCATGTTTCCCCGCACCTGCTTTCCCATGGATGGATGGCGCCCGCTTCCGTGTGGTTCGGGGGGCGGCGGCGGACGCGCTCGTGCGCCCTGCCATGGCCGCGCTGGCCTTGCCGCCCCGGGCGCAACACCGGGGCCGCGCGCAGGGCCAAGGCGCGGCTGCTGCCACAGCTATTCTATGGTGCGTGGATTGTCTGGATAATACTTAATAATGCAAATGCATTATTCGAGATAAACGAACAATCCCGTGGGGTCGGCAGGGCTAAATAGATGCGTGGCAGCGAATTTTCCCAACTGCGTGCTTTCATGGAGATTGCCGAGCATGGCAATTTCGCCCGCGCGGCCGGCTATCTGGGGCTGGCGCCTTCGACCTTGAGCCAGACCCTGCGCGCGCTGGAAGAGCGGCTCGGGGTGCGCCTGCTGCAGCGCACCACGCGCAGCGTCCATCTCACGGAGGCGGGGGAACACCTGCTGGAGCGCATCCGCCCGGCTTTTGCCGAACTGCACGCGGCCCTGGAGGCTGTCAATGATTTCCGCGACGCGCCCATAGGCAATCTGCGGCTGAGCGTTTCCAGCATACCGGCGCAGATGATCCTGGCGCCCTTGCTCAAGGAATTCCTCTTGCTGTACCCCGGCATCAGTCTCGACATCACCGTCGATAACGTCAACATCGACATCGTCAAGGGGCGTTTCGACGGCGGGATCCGCTACGGCAGGCTCATCGCCCGGGATATGGTCATGGTCAGGGCGAGCCCGCCGTCGCGCATACTGGCGGTGGCCGCGCCGGAATATCTCGCGCAGCATCCCGCTCCCCGCAAGCCGCAGGATTTGCAAAGCCACCCCTGCATCCGCTTCAGGCTGGGAAATCAGAGATTTCTTGCCTGGGAGTTCGAGAAGAACAAGAAGAAAATAGAAGTGGCGGTGAACGGGCAGCTCATCGTCAACGATGTCGATTTGCTGGTCAGGGCCGTCCGCGACGGCATAGGCATCGCCTATGTCGCCGAAACATATATCGCCGAGGACATTGCGAACGGCGACCTCGTGCCCCTGTTGACCGACTGGTCGCCGACTTACGATAGCTGGTATCTGTATTACGCCAGCCGCCATCAGCTGCCGGCTCCGCTCAAGGTCTTCATCCGCTTTCTGCGCGAGAAGGCGGCAACGCACGCTTATTGAAAGGGGCGCGCAACGCCCCTGCGGGGCATCAGGCGATCTGGGCGGCGGCCAGCTTCAGACAGCGCCCCTCGCGCAGGAGGTCGACAAATTCCTCGGCTGGCAAGGGGGCGCTGAATAGAAAGCCCTGAATCTCGTCGCAGTTCTGCGTCTGCAGGAAGCGCAGCTGGGCCTCGGTTTCGACTCCTTCGGCAATCACTTTTTCGTTCAGGGTGTGTCCCAGGATGATCACCATCCTGGCGATGGCGGCATCGTTCGGGTCGTAGGTGATGTCGCGCACGAACGACTGGTCGATCTTCAGGCTGTCGATCGGGAACAGCTTCAGGTAGCTCAGGCTTGAGTAGCCGGTGCCGAAATCGTCAAGCGCGATGCGGACGCCGATCTTCTTCAGGTTGTGCAGGATGGATATGGTTCTCTCGGGAGTGTCCATCATCGCGCTCTCCGTCACCTCGAGTTCCAGAAGCTCCGCGGGTATGCGGTTTTCACCCAGGGCGCGTTCCACCACCTTGCACAAGGTCTGCTGCTCGAACTGCCGTGCCGATACGTTTACTGCCACGCTGATGGGCGGAAGCCCCTGGTCCAGCCAGCGCCGCAGATGCAGGCAGGCCGTCTTGATGACCCAGTCGCCGATCAAGGTAATCAGTGCGGATTCCTCGGCGAGCGGAATGAACTCCGCCGGCGGCACCAGGCCGCGCTCCGGATGCCTCCAGCGGATCAGGGCTTCCGCGCCGACCACGCGGCCATGCGCCAGGTTCACTTTCGGCTGATAGTAAAGCTCCAGCTGATCGTGTTCGACGGCATGGCGCAGTGCGCTCTCCAGGGCGACCCGCTCCAGGATTCTGGTGTTCATGTCGGCGCCATAGAACTGGAATCCGCCGCGCCCCAGCTCCTTCGCCCGATACATGGCGACGTCAGCATTCTTGAACAGCGTCGCCGCCGACTCGCCATCGCGGGGGAACATCGACACCCCCAGGCTGGCGCTCACATTCATGGCGTGACCTTCCGGCGTCACGGGGCGCTCTATCGCATCCAGCAGCTTGCGCGCCAGCGCGGCGGCGTCATCCTCCGACCCCAGGTCCGACATGACAACCATGAACTCGTCGCCCCCCAGGCGCGCCACCGTGTCGCCCGGGCGGACGCAGGCGGACAGCCGCCCCGCCATCTCCTGCAGCAGCGCGTCGCCTGTCGCGTGGCCCAGACTGTCGTTGATCAGCTTGAAGCGATCGAGATCCAGCAGCATGGCCGCCACCCATCGCCCGGTGCGGCGCGCATGGATGATGGATTGCTCCATGCGGTCGGTGAGCAGGTTGCGGTTCGCGAGACCCGTCAGGGCGTCATGCGTCGCCTGGTATTCGAGCCTGTCCTCGTATTTCTTGCGTTCCGTGATATCCCGGCAGGCGCTGTAAAGGTTGCCGTCGGGCAGGTGAACGGCGCTGATTTCAACCGGTACCTCGCCGCCATCCTTGCGCCGCAGGCTGGCCTTCACGCTCATGTGCCCCTGCGCTGCCGATGGCAATGCGGTATCGGCAGGGGCCTGCGCCCCTATGGCCGCGATGTCCGGAAAGCTCATGGTGGACAGTTCCTGCAGGCCGTAGCCGAGCAGGCGTACCGCCTGCTGGTTGGCATACACGAGGCGGCCTTGCGGATCGGTGACGAGGACAGCATCGGCGCCATTTTCAAGCACCAGGCGGTGGCGCTCTTCGGCGAGCTTGCGTTCCTCGATCTCGCGCGACATTTTCCGCACCATGGGCAGGATCTGCACACGCAGCAGCAGCATGGAGATGATGGCCACGCCCATCATGAAGAGCAGGAACGAGGCGGTGCGTCGCGCAATGGGGGCATACAGTGTGGCGGCATCGGTTTTGAGCACCATCCCCAGGCCTAGGGAGCCCACGGGCCTGTAGGCCGCGATGACATCGATGCCGCGGTAATCTCTGGCATGAATCAGACCGCTTTGGCCATTCAGGGCATGGGCGACGGGAAGAAGACTGCCGGCCAGCCGACTCGGCAGATTGCGCAGCACGTGCCCTCCGGTTGAGCGGAAGGGAAAGCAGTTCACCTTTCCCGCGCTGGCGGGGGCGCAGATCGCGAGGTCCAGGGATTGCTCGGGGGCGCCGGATGCTTGCGGACTTGTGTCTGGCGGCAAGGGGCGCTCGCTTTCCACGGAGCCGAGCTTGATGCCGTCCTCGATCACGTCGGTCCGGCTGCGCAGGACAAAACCATGTTCCCATAG
>JAJXXS010000363.1 GCA_021780975.1 Pseudomonadota bacterium | reverse complement strand
GCCGCCTTGTGGATCTCCGCCGCCCTGCACCTGGCCATCATCGGCCTGGTGCAAATTCGCCCAGCGCGCTTGCCGACGGCGCCGGCGCCCGTGCTCACCGCCCAGCTGGAAGCCCGCCCGGCGGCGACCGCGCAAGCTGCCGTTGTGCCCTCGCCGCCGGACGCTCCCGCCGCCAAGGCCACCCCACCCCATGCCGCTGCGCCTGCTCACAGGCCGGTCCCTCCCGCGCCGCCAACCCCTGCTGCTGCGGCGCCACCTCCCGCCGCCGCGCCGCAGTCTGCGCCCACCGCGGCCGAGTTGCCCAACAATCCGGACGCGGCAACCGGGCCCGGCCCGAGCGTCGCCGTGCCCTTGCTGGCCAATCCCGTCTACTATTCCGCGCGCGAACTTGACGTGCAGCCGCACGCCCTGCAACCCATCCAGCCGCTCTACCCCAGCGCCGCGCTGGACCGCCAGCTTTCCGGCACGGTCACCGTGGAATTGCACCTGGAGGCCGACGGACGGGTGATCGACGCCAAGGTCATCTCCGCGGATCCGGCCGGCTATTTCGAGCAAGCCGCCCTGGCCGCCTTCAAAGGCGCGCGCTTCTCGCCCGCCATACGCCACAACGAGGCGGTGCGCTGCAAGATCCTCATCAAGGTGAAGTTTGATTTCAACGGCCAGGGCGCCGTCAGTAAGCTGGGACCATGAACACGGTCCACGCGGCGCCAGTGCGCTCCAGGTGCCCGGATCTTGCCGCGAAGCGGCCGCACTTCGGAGTTGAAGTCTTTCAGGGATGGCAACGGTGACCTTGCTCTGGATCGTCCTCTTCAGCCTCCTGGGCAGCGTCGGCGCGATGCTCGGCGGGGCCGTGCTGCTGGCCTTTCCCGCGGCGGTGCGAACGCGGCTGCTGCCTGTCCTGCTCAGCTATGCTACGGGAACCCTGCTTGCAGCCGCCTGGCTGGGCATGCTGCCGCAAGCGCTGCAGCAGCTTGCGCCGCTACCGGTGACCAGCACGGTGCTGGCCGGTATGGTGGCCTTCTTCATCCTGGAAAAGCTAGTCCTCTGGCGCCATTGCCATGACGGCGCCTGCGCCCTCCATGACAGCCGCAACGGCGGCATTCTCATCCTCGTGGGCGATGCCTTCCACAATTTCGTCGACGGCATGGTGATCGCGGCCGCCTTTCTCGTCTCGATACCCTTTGGCGTCGCTGCCACGCTGGCCGTGGTCGCCCACGAAATCCCGCAGGACGTGGGCGATTTCGCCATCCTGCTGGACAGTGGTTTTTCCAGAACGCGCGCCTTTGCCTACAATTTGATTTCCTCCCTCGCCACGCTGCCGGGGGCCGTGCTCGGCTATTTTTTTCTGGACGCGGCGCGCCAGTGGATTCCCTATGTGCTGGCAGTGTCGGCAGCCAGTTTCATCTACATCGCGGTGGCCGACCTGGTGCCTAGCTTGCACCGGCAAACCGGCCTCGGCACGACGGCAAGGCAGGGCATTTTGCTGCTGGCGGGTATCGCCACCATCGCGCTGTTCCGTCTCGGCCACTGAAGGAGTCGAACCATGCAAGCAGTTGGCGCAACGGGCAGGTCGGGCGCATGACGCTGGCGAGCGAAAAGGGCGGGGGCAGCTACAGCGGCATCAAGCTGCTGCTGTGCGAAAACCCGCTGCCGCCCCTGGACGAAGCCATCGCCGCGGCGCAGGCCGCGGTGCCGCACAGCAACTATTACACCGAGCCCTATTCGGCGCCGTTGCGACGCCTGCTGGCCGAGCAACTGGACGTGCCCGAACGGTTGCTGCACATCAATGCCGGCTCCGAACTCATCCTGCGTCAGCTCTTCGACCGCTATGGCCAGCAGGTGCATCTGCTCAGCCCGAGCTATGCGCTGTTTCCCGCCATCGCGCGGCGCCATACGCAAACGCGCCTGGAGGCGAGCAAGGATTTCGCCTTCGATCTCGCGGGACTCACGGTTCCCCGCGGCACCACCCTGGTGGCACTGGTCAATCCCAACAACCCCAACGGCGGCACTTTCGACGTGGCGCCCTTGCCCGGCCTGCTGCGCGCCCATCCCAAGACGCTGTTTCTGGTCGACGAGGCCTTCATCGGCTTGGCCGGGCAATCCGTGGCGTCATGGGTTCCGCACCACCCCAACCTGCTGGTGACCCGCACGCTGTCCAAGGCCCATAGCCTGGCCGGCTTCCGCGTCGGCTACGCCATCCTGCCGGAGGCGATTGCCGACGATCTGAACCACCACAACGACGCCTACCCGCTGGCGCGCCCGAGCGAGGCGGCGGCTCTGGCGACGCTGCAGCACGAAGACAAGATCCATGCCCGTGCCGCGCAACTGCGCTCATGGACGGGAGATTTGGCCGCGGCCCTGCGCGCGCTGGGGGTGCGCACCTACCCCAGCGCTACCTACTTCATTTCTCGCCGACTTTGCACCCCATGATGCCGCCGCGCTCGCGGCCAGGCTGCGCGAGCACCAAATCTTCATCAAGCCCCTGCAGGATCCGGCGCTGGGGCCGGGCTTCATGCGCGTCACCACGGCGCTGCCGGAGGACAACGCGCGCTTCCTCGCTGCGTTGCGAACGCTGCTGTGAAGCGCGGCGCCCAGGCCCGCCATCGCCCGCCGCTGCGCATAGTCCGCGCGGCTTTCAATGCGCCGCGTGCGGCCGCACCGACAACAGCGATCCTGCGATCATGCCCGTCAGGCTGGCCAGGAACCCTGCGAACTGCGACGGCAGTAGGGCCGTGCCTTCCGGCAGCCAGGCTTCCATGGGCAACCACACCAGCAGCCCCAGGCCGATGGAGGTATAGGCGCCCATGCGGTTGGCGGGCTTCCAGTACAAGCCTGCAACGAGCGGCACGAAGGCCACCACCAGAGTGACCTTGTAGGCGTTCTCCACCATCTGGTAGATGCTGGCATTGGAGTACAGCGCGAAAGCCGTGACCACGGCGGCAAACCCCACCACCACCACGCGCATGGTAAGCAGGAAGCGCTGGTCGCTCTGGCGGCCCAGCCACGGTTTGATGACGTTCTCGGTGAACGTCACGGAGGGCGCGAGCAGCGTGCCGGAGGCGGTGCTCATGATGGCGGAGAGCAGGGCGCCGAAGAACATGATCTGGGCGAACACCGGCATGTGATTCATGATGAGTTCGGGCAGGATCATCTGTGAATCCTGATGCAACAGGCGGCCAACCATCGCGGGATCAATCAACGTTGCCGAGTAGGCGATGGTGAGCGGCACGAAGGCGAACACAAAATAGAGACTGCCGCCCAGTATCGATCCCGAGGCCGCCACGGTTTCGCTCTTGCCGGACATCACGCGCTGGAACACGTCCTGCTGCGGGATGGAGCCGAACATCATGGTGACCCAGGCGGCAATGAAGGCGACGACGTCGCGCGCATTCAAGGCGGGCCAGAACTCCAGCTTGCCGGCATTGCGCGCATGGCTCACCACATGACCCAGACCGCCGGCCATGTCGGTGGCGAGCCAGCCGATGTACAGCAGGCCGACGATGATGATGGTCATCTGCAGGAAGTCGGTCAGCGCCACCGACCACATGCCGCCGTACAGCGTATAGAGCAGCACAATGGCGGCGCCGATGAGGGTACCCTGGCCCTGGCTGATGGCACCGTGGCTGAGGAGCGAAAACACCAGGCCCAGGGCCGTCATCTGCGCCGACACCCAGCCCAGATAGGAGATCACGATGGCAAGGCCGGTGATCAATTCCACTTTGCGGCCGTAGCGCTGCTTGTAGTAGTCGCCGATGGTGAGGAGCTTCATGCGGTAGAGCGGGCGGGCGAAGAACAGTCCGACCAGGATCAGGCAGAGCGAGGAGCCGAACGGATCGGAGACGATGCCATGGAGGCCATCCTGCAGGAAGGTCGCGGAGATGCCCAGAACGGTCTCGGAGCCGAACCAGGTGGCGAATACCGTGGCGGTGACGATGTACAGCGGCAGGTGGCGCCCCGCCACGACATAGTCACGCGATGACTTGACGCGCGTGGCGGCATACACGCCGATGAGGATGGACAGCAGCAGATAGACGAGGACGGAGCCGATCAGCATGGCGGAGACGAAGCGACGAAACGGGGCGAGTATACCGGCAGCACCGCTCAGGGCGGCATGCCGAGATCTTGCGGCGTATTGAGATTGGCGAAGGCTTGCGCATCGTCAAAATCCACTGCCAGGGCCGCTTGTCGGATGGCAAACCCGTGCACGGAGCGCCCGCCGGCTTGCAGGTAAGCCTCCAGCGCCGCTGCGAGCGATCTTTGCATCAGCAGCACCGCATAGTGGCTATCGCCGGCGGCGCGCGCATAGGCCACCTGCGCGTGCTGCGCCAAGGCCGCCCGCAGAAGCCTAGCGGCGCAATCCGCAGGCAGATGCGGCACATCGCAGGGCACGGCCAGCAGCCAGGAAGTCGAAGCGGCCTTAAGACCTTCCCGGATGCCTGCCAGGGGACCGGGGTAATCCGCCAAGGTATCGGGCAGAACCGGGTAGCCATAGCGCGTGTAGGCGGCGAGGTTGCGGTTGGCGCTGATGAGGATGGCGCGCACCTGGGGTTTGAGTCCCGCCAGCACCCACTCCACGAGCGGACGGCCGCGATAGGGCAACAGTCCCTTGTCCTGCCCGCCCAGGCGGCTGCCGCGTCCGCCGGCGAGAATGAGTCCGGTGATGGCGCTAGCGCCGCCGTTCATAGAGCCAGAAGCGCTCGTTGTTGTCGCCTGGACGGGCACCATGCCAGCGCTCCACCCATCCGCGCGGCGTCTCCGGCGG
>JAJXXS010000083.1:2530-4799 GCA_021780975.1 Pseudomonadota bacterium | reverse complement strand
TGGTGTTCGCACGCTTGGCGAGGTTCACCCTGCGACTGCCTCAGGAGATACGCACGGCTCGCGCCCGCAGGGAGCGGGAAAAACAGGAATCGCTATACCAGGCAACCGTTGGCGCCTGGCTGGAGGGACGGTATGAGGAGGCTGAGCGCTCCGGCCGGAATTATGGCGCCGACGGGGATAAACTCGGGCTGGCCCGCGTGGTCGCAGCCCGCGCCGCGCATGCCATGCGCGCCTATGAGCGTCGCGACGCCCACCTAGTCGTGGCCAAAGAATACGCCCCCCTGGCCGCCTATTTCTTTGAATCCGAGGTACGGCTCGGCACCGGCGATTTCCCCGGCGCGCTCGGCCTCCTTGACCAGGCGCTCACGCTGGCGCCCAAGCACCCCGCGTTGCAGACGCTCAAGGTACAGGCCCTTCTGAAAAGCAGTCACTGGAGCGAAGCCCTAAGACTTGTCGATGACCTGACGCGCACCCACAGCGTGGAGGACGTCCAGGCTCGCCAAATGCGCCGGGTGGCTCTCCTCGGGTTACTGCGGCGAGATGGGATGGATAACCAGGCGCTGCTGGCATTCTGGAAAGCTCTCCCCGACCGCGAGCAGCGCGATCCCCTGCTTGCACGGGGCGGCGCCGAAGCTTTCCTGCGCCAAGGCAACCCCGCCTTCGCCGCCCGCATCGTGGAAAACGCCCTGGAAAGGGAATGGCGCGAGGATATGGCGCGTTTTTATGGCTCCATCACCACCGACAACCTGCCCCGCCAGATTGAACTGGCGGAAGCGTGGCTCAAGGCCCACCCCCGCGACGGAGGTCTGCTGCAAACGCTTGCACAACTATGCGCCGCGGCTGGATTGTGGGGAAAATCCCAAAGCTATCTGGAAGCCGGCCTCGCGCTCGTGCCGAACGTGGAAAGCCTGCTTGCGCTCGCAGAGTTGGAAGAAAAATCAGGCCGCCCCAACCAGGCCTGCAACCACCTCAGGCGCGCCCTGGATCTTTGCCGAGCAAAATCCTGACAGGACGGCCCTTCTGTCGGCCAGCTTTACACCGTCTTTCCTGTTGTGTCGGGGTTTTTTACAGTTACGGACACTTGATTCACAGCCCAATGAACAACCGAATGATTTAATTTAGGTTTAATTATTGGCATGACAAATGCTCCGGTTCCATGGCAAGCAGGTCCTGTTCAACGTTTAGACTAGAAAGGAAAGCTCCATGAAAACCAACCCTAAAGCGGGAAAAATGATTAGTCATCACATAATGTTTGTGTTGGGTTCAATCACCGCCTTGAGCCTATACGCAACAAACAACGCTTTCGCCGTTCCATACATCGTCAATACCTCGCTGAATCAGATTTCGACGAAGTTTGACAACGTCATCACCACCACGGGCGCGAGCGTCGTAACCGCCCAAGTGCAAAATGGTCAAAGCACTTACAACTACGTCGACAAAAACGGCAACCCTGCAACCGTTTCCATTTCTCGTCCAAACGGCGCCACCGTCACGCCATCAGGGGGTTATTCCAGCAATGGGGTCGCCCTCTCTGGTTCGACATGGAACATCAACCCATCCTCCACCGGCAGCGATCCCATTCCCGGCTTCAATTCCGGGTTGACGTTCACGTTCTCCTCACCCGTGAATGCATTTGGTTTTGAGATTGGCGACTGGGCCACCTGCTGCTATACCAACACCCGCCCGGCAGCGATTCAATCGACTTACGGCGTTCCGGCACAAGGATCAGGTTTATGGATCGCGTTTAATGGCGGAGCGGCGACTCTCCCGGCCAACGCGCTGAGTTCAAACGACAATCCTGGTTACGTCGCGCAAAGCAGTTACACCAATTTCATCGGCGCGATCGACGACACAGGGTTCTTCTCCAAGGTAACATTCTTTGGTGACGGATTCGGCGAGTATCTGGTAGCCGGAGGAACGCTGCGTTTCGCCTCCGTTCCCCAGGGCTCGGTGACCAACCCGGTCCCCGAGCCCGCGACCCTGATGCTGTTGGGTCTGGGACTTGCGGGCATGGCCTGGACACGCCGCAAATCCATGGCGTAATCCTCGTCAACATCGGTGACGAAACCTCTAGCCATGGCGGTGCAAGGCCGTCATGGCTTCCTCCCTAGCGCAAGTAGCCTTCGTGCTCGAGTTTGAGAAGGATAAGCTGCACCGCTTCGTCCACCGACAGGGCCGAAGTGTCGATCGCCAGCTCTGCCCGCTCCGGCGTTTCATAGGGGTCCGATACGCCGGTGAACTCCGGGATGAGACCAGCGCGCGCCTTGGC
>JAJXXS010000083.1:0-2430 GCA_021780975.1 Pseudomonadota bacterium | reverse complement strand
CGCAAGTTGCGTGGTGGCAGCGGGGAAGCGCTTGAGCACTGCCTGGTAGCTGCGCGCCAGACTGAAATAATCCCCCGACTCGACCATATCCCCGCCGGCCCAGGGATGCAGGAGCAGATTGGCTTCTTCGGTGATGGCCGTGCGCAAGCAGAATTCGTACTGCGCGCGATGCATGGCATGGCGCGCTTGGTAAGCAGCCACACGATTCCACCCGCGACGTGCAAATAGGGCTCGCAACTCCACGGGGCTCAGCCGCAGCTCGCGGAAATCATGGCGCGGCGGCAGCGCGACGCCGAACAGGGGGCCGCCCAGGTGGACGAACCCGGCTTCAGCGGCCGCCCACTTGTCGTCAACCTCAAGCACGGCGAGCATATAACCCTCACCATCCCGCAGCGCCACACGACCGCCCACCGGGACCGCGGCTGCACTCTTTCCCCTGATCTTGAGCGTCACGGGAGCCGGCCAAAAGGTCACGCCATCCGCCAACCGCAGCCCCTCCCTCACGGACTTCACCTCCGCCTGTCCCATATAGCCCGACAGGGGCGAATAGGCGCCGTTCAGCAGCATTTCGAGTTCTGCCGTCTGGCGCCAGTCGAGGTCGAGGGAAGGCAGGCTCAAAGCCTCCTGGCGCAACTCGGCCGCCACCGCCGCGTCGGCCAGCAACGGCTTGAGCGTATTGCCGTAAGGCGCAATAAGGGTTTGCACGGGCATGTACCTCAGGGATAGGCGGTAAAAAAGGCTGCAACGAAGGCGGCCAAGGCGTCCTCGGGGAGATGGTTGATGCCCGCGGCACCTTGCCGCCCGCCCCCGGTGGGAAAACGCGCACACAATTCATCCGCCCCCCGGCGATTGTCCAAGGGCGCGCGCACGCTAACCACATAGCCGCCATCTGGCTTGGCGGTCAGCACGGCATGGGCTTGATGCGGGGCCTCGTTGGTCAGCACGTTACCGAAAACACCGCTGATGCGGCGCGCCCATTTTTCCGCCGGCAGGAGGTAGATACGCGCCGCAGGGCGCGCGTCCGCTGGCGCAACCGCGCGCGCACGCGCCATGTCCTCGACATAACCCTGACGCAAGGTCGCAAAAGCGGCATCCTCGGCCATGAAAGCGAAGGGATCGGCGAAGGGCTGCATTCGCCGATACAGGTCGTCGGGAGCGAAATGAAGGTCTTCCAGACTCTCGCCGTAGCCGTTGTAATTAAGGGCCTCGCCCAACTCACGCAACGCATCGAGGCGGCCTTGCTGCAATCCCAGTGGGGTTGCGGTGCTACGCGCCGAGTCCGCCAGATTGTCGCCAAATGCAGCCACCACCGCCCAGGGCCGGTGGCGCCCCTGTAGCTGGTCGTTCACCAGCAGACTGGTGCACACCTCCGCGCGTGTATCGATATGCGCTTCGAAGGCTGCATGGTGCGGCAACGGGCCGCTACGGTGATGATCGAAATAGCGCACCTGCACACCCGCAGCGAGAAGACCATTCACGGCATCGATGTTCTTTTCCAGGGCCACATCCAGCACCGTGACCCGATCGCCAGCCGCAGCCCGGACGCGGCGCACCAGCGCAATCTCGCGCTTGGGGCCGGTGACGAGGCGACTTGGCACCGGCTCAGCCAGACGCAGTTGATGCAGGGCACACAATCCGTCTGCATCGCCGTTGAAAACATCGATGTAGTTCATGGTCTTGTTCTCGGGGGGATACACTTACGCCTATGCCAACCCGCCGCCGCGTTACCGCCCCCCGTGTTTCCAGCGGACTCAAATGGCTGGGATTCTTTTACGTCCTGCTGATCGTTTACGGCAGCCTGTTCCCCCTCACCAACTGGCAGGCGCCGGCCTCGTGGAGCAATCCTATCACGACCCCCTGGCCGGCCCACGACTCACGCTCCGACATACTGGTTAACCTGCTGGCCTACCTGCCGCTCGGTCTGCTCCTGAGCCTGATCTGGCGCAGCGCCGGACGAGCCGCCGCGCTGATCTTCACCCTAGCCACTGGCTTTGCCTTGAGCTTCAGCATGGAATTTCTCCAGGAGGCGCTGCCGAGCCGGGTTAGCTCGGTGCAGGACATCTTCAACAACACGCTCGGCACGCTTGTCGGCGCCCTCCTGGCGCTCGGCCTTTCACCCGCCAGCTTCACGGGCGGGCGACTGCTGGCTTGGCGTGAGCGACGCTTCGCGCCTGGCACGCTGTCCAGTCTTGCCTTGTTCGTCCTTTTGCTCTGGGCGGCGACGGAACTCGCGCCCTTTGCGCCCTCTCTGGACGTAAGCACGCTCAAAGCGGGGCTGAGGCCGTTGGCGAACACCTTGCGTCACCCCAGCCTCTTTGATTATCCCAAGGCGCTCGCCGACGGCTGCGCGATTCTGGGCATCGGCATCCTCGCACGCATCGTCACGCGCGAGCCGGTGATGTCCCTGGTCATGCCATTCGTCATGGGTGT